>NZ_JADEXI010000157.1:0-8750 GCF_015207185.1 Microcystis sp. LEGE 08355
TGAAATCATCGACAATATGATGACTTTATCCCCTAAATTACAGTCAAGTTTAGAGAGTAAAATTAAACAATTTGAGGAGGAAAGAACCATGCCTTTAGTAAGTAATATGGAGTTACGAGGAATAGAAAGCGGTAAAGAAATCGGTAAGGAAATTGGGGAGTTACGAGGGATAGAACGCGGTAAGGAAATTGGCAAGGAAATTGGTAAGGAAATTGGTAAGGAAATTGGTAAGGAAATTGGTAAAGAAATTGGCGCGTTAGAAAAAAGCCGCGATGACATAAAAACAGTTTTAACTGTGCGGTTTGGAGAGATTTCTTCAGAAATTGAAGAGATAATCGGCAAAATGACTAACCCTACTATCTTAGAAGAGCTACTAAAATTAGCAGCTACCGCTAATTCTCTCGCAGAATTTAAGCAGTCTTTGGCAAGAATCCAATCCTAGAACAACCCAATATCTAGAAAACGGGTTTCTTTGAGAAACCCGTTTTCTGTAAATTTTTGTTATATCCCCCTTGAAAGATTGGCGCGTGTTGGGGTAAAACTATTAGCAATAAACCTCTACTGTTAATGTCATGACTTCTACCCTTTTGCCGATTCTTCCTGCTGTTTACGATATTTTGTTCTATTTCGCTCAATCTGATGGTTTTTGGGCGAATTTAGAAACTGCTTTTGGCACAAGTTATGATGTGGTTAAAGCGACAGAATTACGACAACAGTGGCAAAGCCGAAATTTTGGTCAAATTCCCCCAATTGAGGTACTTAGTGATGAGGTTTTGGGGACGGCGAATGGTGCATATTCCAGTAGTACCAATAAGATTTATCTATCAGCATCTTTTTTAAATACGGCATCGTCAGCAGCGATAATTAACGTAATTTTAGAAGAAATTGGGCATTATGTGGATGCTCAAGTTAATCAGGTGGATAGCGCCGGAGATGAGGGGGCAATTTTTGCAGAGTTGGTGCAGGGAAATAGTCTGGATGTGGCAACCTTAGACGCTTTACGAGGAGAGAATGATTCGGGGATAATTACGATAAATGGGAAAATTATTCAGGTAGAGCAGCAGAATTTGATGGCAACAGCAGGCAGTGTGAATCAATCACTGTCTTTTGATGGTGTAGATGATTATGTAAGCAATAGTAATGTTTTTGCTGATGTCAGTGGCACTTTCACAATGGAATTTTGGGTAAACCCCACCGCTACAAGAGCAACTACACCTGAAGCAAATTCGGGCATTTCTGGAATAGGAAGTCAACGCTATGCAATCCACCCTACACATGGGGAGGCGGCTAACCTTGGTGCTAACCATTTTGGTGCGGGTGTCTCCGTAGGAACGAATGGAATAAGTGTTTTTGAACATACGGCTTATTATTTACCATCCTTATTGGTTCATGACACTTCCCTATCGGGCTGGAATCATGTTGCTATTGTTTATAATAACAACACTCCTAGTCTTTATCTCAATGGACAGTTTATTAAAACAGGTTTAACAAGTACCGGGATTGTACATCCTAGTATCGCCTCTCTAGGAGGTGGAGATGCGACAGGTTACGGGACATTTCAAGGTGGATTAGATGAGGTTCGTATTTGGAATACCGCCCGTACTCAAACGCAAATCCAAAATACTTTGAATTCTCAACTTAATGGCAATGAAATAGGTCTAGTTGGCTACTATAATTTTAATGAAAGCTCAGGAAACATTGCCGAAGATGGCACAATTAATAATAATGATGGTCAGATTTTCGGGGTGCTCCGAATTGATGAGATTTACTCATTTGCGGATTATATCGGCGGGAAGTATATCAATCCGAGTACAAATCTTCCAAATCTTACCGATTATTCCTTCAATAAGTTCACTATTGACCAGATTGCGGACGGGATTGTCTCTGATGGATATCCTTACAACGGCTTCGCATCACCGTACAGCAGCGGCACTGTCACTCTTGACCTTGTCGGCGAATTCAATCTGACAAGTTTCTTTCTCTGGAACGATACCAATGTTCAGCAAGAAGGAATAAAAGATTTCAGGCTGGATTTTTTCAATAAGTCGGATGTTCTGATAGACCCTGGTTTTTCATCGGTCTATACAGCACCGTTAGGTCAGACGGCGGGACAGGAATACATTTTCGATAAGGTTGTGCAGGGGGTCAGCAGGGTTGACCTCGTAGTATTGAATTCCCAGCCTTACACATTCAACCGTATTGAGATTCGTGAAGTCGGATTCAGCGGTGAACCGGATGATGATGTCACTCTTCCCAGTGTCACTTTAGCTGTATCTCCCAGTAGTGTTACAGAAGACGGGACAACAAATCTGATTTATACCTTCACCCGTAGTGGAGTAACCACTAATTCCTTAACCGTCAATTACACCCTTAATTCTTTAACTGTCAACTATACAGTTGGGGGGACAGCAACCAATGGAACCGATTACACTTCTATCCCCACCAGTGTCACCTTTGCTGCTGGTTCAGCGACTGCGACGGTAATCGTTGACCCCACTGCTGATACCACAGTTGAAAGTGATGAAACTGTTGTTTTAACTCTCGCTTCAGGAACAGGTTATACGGTTGGTACAACCGCAGCCGTCACGGGAACTATTACTAATGATGATAATTCCGGTAATAACCCTTATATTCTAGGTGGATATATAGGCTCTTGGAATCTTAACTCCAATACACCTATAGATGCTACATTTAATAAACTTACACATTTGTTCTACTCATTTGCTGATGTCACTTCAAATGGTACGGTTCAACTACCTCAAGATGGAACAGGAACAGGTGACATCGCTAAACTTCAACAAATTAAAGCTCAAAATCCCAACCTGAAAATAATGCTTTCCATTGGCGGTGGAACAGAGAATGATTTCTCCTCTGCTGCTGCTACGGTGCAGTCTAGGGCAAACTTTGCTCAGTCTGCTATCCAACTAATGAAGACTAATGGATTTGATGGTCTAGATATTGACTGGGAGTATCCTGAAGCAAATGAGGATAATAATTACATCCAATTGCTGGCACAATTGCGCCAACAAATCAATCAAGCATCTCAAAATGATGGCAAGCAATATCTTCTCACTACAGCCCTTTCTGGTTCTCCTTACATCTTATCTGCATCTGATTATGGAAGCAACCCTTACGATTTCAGCCCACAAGATTTGAAAGCAACTTCCGATTATGTGGACTTTATCAATGTCATGTCTTATGACTACCACGGACCTTGGGAGAACACAACAAATCATCAGTCAGCTTTGTATAAAAGCACCAATGACAACACCTACAACGCGGCTAAAGTAAATACTAATTGGGCGATTCAACACTATCTAAGTGCTGGTGTTCCAGCTACAGATATTGTATTAGGCGCTCCACTTTATGGGCGCACCTGGACTGGAGTTAACGCTGGTAGCAACAATGGGCTGTTCCAGCAGGGTACTGGTAGCTCTGAGCTCACATATAGGGAGCTTTATAATCTATTGGGGACAAATGGCTATCAATCTTTCTGGGATAATAGCGCCAAAGTTCCCTATATTTATAGTTCTCAAACAAAGGTGTTTAGCACCTACGAAAATAACCAATCAATTTTGGGGAAAACTGATTATGTCAAACAACTTGGAATCGGTGGTGCATTCTTCTGGGAAATTACTCAAGATTTGCCCATAACTCATAGTGATTCTTTAATCAATGCTGCGGCTACAAATTTGGGAATTAATAATGTTGTTTTACCCACCATTACCCTAGCGGTATCACCCAGTAGCGTATTAGAAAACGGACTTAACAACCTGATTTACACTTTTACCCGCACAGGAGCAACAACCAACGCCTTAACAGTCAACTATGGTATTACTGGTACTGCTGACAGTAGCGACTATACAGGTGCAACACCCGGAACCGGAAAAACCATCACCTTTGCTGCCAGTGCAAGTACAGCCACTCTCATTATTGACCCCACTGCTGATACCACAGTTGAAAGTGATGAAACTGTTGCTTTAACTCTTGCTTCTGGGACAGGTTATACAGTAGGTACGACCACCCCAGTGACGGGTACGATTACGAATAGTCCTGTCACTCCCAGTATTACTCTTGCTGTCTCTCCCAGTAGTGTTACCGAAGACGGGACAACCAATCTGGTTTATACCTTCACCCGTAACGGAGTAACCACTAATCCCTTAACCGTCAATTACACCCTCGGAGGGACAGCTACCCTTAATACCGACTACACTCGTACAGGGACTACCAATACAGTCACCTTCGCTGCTGGTTCATCCACTGCGACTGTAACAGTTGACCCCACTGCGGATACCACAGTTGAACCCGATGAAACTGTCATTTTAACCCTCGCTTCTGGGACAGGTTATACAGTAGGTACGACTACTCCAGTGACGGGAACAATTACCAATGATGATGTCACCCTTCCCAGTATTACTCTTGCGGTTGCTCCTAGCAGTGTGACAGAAGATGGTACAACAAATCTGGTTTATACCTTCACCCGTAGTGGAGTAACAACAAATGCTTTAACCGTCAATTACACCCTCGGAGGGACAGCGACTCTTAATACCGATTACACTCGTACAGGGACTACCAATACAGTCACCTTCGCTGCTGGTTCATCCACTGCGACTGTAACCGTTGACCCCACTGCGGATACCACAGTAGAAAGTAACGAAACTGTTATTTTAACCCTCGCTGCGGGGACGGGTTATACAGTAGGTACGACTACTCCAGTGACGGGAACAATTACCAATGATGATACCAGTGTCACCCTAGCGGTTTCTCCTAGTAGTGTTACTGAAGACGGGACAACCAATCTGGTTTATACCTTCACCCGTACTGGTGTAACAACAAATGCTTTAACCGTCAATTACACCCTGGGAGGGACAGCTACTCTTAATACCGACTACACTCGTACAGGGACTACCAATACAGTCACCTTCGCTGCTGGTTCATCCACTGCGACTGTAACAGTTGACCCCACTGCGGATACCACAGTTGAACCCGATGAAACTGTTGCTTTAACTCTTGCTTCGGGGACAGGTTATACAGTTGGGACAACTACCGCAGTGACGGGGACAATTACCAATGATGATACCAATGTCACCCTAGCGGTTTCTCCCAGTAGTGTCAATGAAGATGGGACAACTAACTTAGTCTATACCTTCACTCGTACAGGAGTAACAACAAATGCTTTGACAGTCAATTACACCCTCGGAGGGACAGCGACTCTCAATACCGATTACACTCGTACAGGGACTACCAATACAGTCACCTTTGCTGCTGGTTCAGCGACTGCGACGGTAACAGTTGACCCGACTGCTGACACAACTATTGAAAGTAATGAAACTGTTGCTTTAACTCTTACTGCGGGTACTGGTTATACAGTTGGGACTACCACCCCAGTGACGGGGACAATTACGAATGACGACTTTCCCCAACTCTCCATCAATGACATCACCGTAGTCGAAGGTAAAGATAATAATGCCATCCTCACCGTCACTGTCGATAATCCCAATCCCCAACCAATTAGCTTCAACTATACCACTGGACCCATTGATGCTACCGTCGATGTAGATTACACTAGCAAAACTGGAACTATCACCATTGCTGCTAATACTGCCACCGCTACTATTAGCATTCCCATCCTCAATGATAACCTCAACGAAGCCGATGAAGTCTTCACCGTCACCCTCTCCAATCCGGTTAATGCTACCATTAACCCCGAAGGAGGAATAGGAGAAGTTATCATTACTGATACTTGGCAAAGCAGTCTCACTCGCACCTTACCCAACAATGTCGAAAACCTCAGACTAATTGGCAGTAATAATATTAATGGTACAGGTAACGCTGGTAACAATAATATCACCGGAAATAGTGGCAATAATCAAATCAATGGAGGTGCGGGAATTGATAATTTAACCGGTGGTTTAGGTGCAGATACTTTCATCTTCCAATTTGGTCAATCTACCATATCCGCAAGCGATAGTATCACAGATTTTGCCATCAATAGTGATAAAATTGACTTATTAACTCAAGGTGGAACTGCCATGAATGCGCCTAGCAATTTCAGTCGTGCTGCTAATAGCACTGTCACCACTTTAGACAATTTAGTCAATCAAGTATTTACTGATGCCAATGGAGCGATTACAGGTAATCAAGAATTAGCGGTTAATAGTGCCGCCTTAGTGCAAGTAACAACCGGTGCAATAGCCGGAACTTACCTCGTTATTAATGATAGCACGGCTGGCTTCCAATCCAGCAATGATTTATTAATAAATATCACCGGATTTACTGGCACTTTACCAGCTTTAGGGAACATTCCAGTGGGTAATTTCTTTGTTTAATTAAGTAGGCGTAGGGTGCGTTAGGCGGCCATCAATTCCGTCAAAAAACCAAAATTAACAAGCCGCCGTAACGCACCAACTCTATTATTAAATCGGTGCGTTACGCTATCGCGCTTTACACCTACGAGTAAGCAAACAACTCAAATGAACCCAACAACCGCCAATTATGATGAACCCTGGAAAGAAGCATTAAGTCACCTAGAAAACGGGTTTCTTCAAGGAACTATTTAGAAACCCGTTTTCTGGACTTTAAGACAAATAAGTTGGATTTAAAGTTTTAAGGATTAAAGTTTGGTAAGTTGATTGACAAAGAGAAGCTGTCAATAAATATTGACGAATTAATTAGGGCTTGCTGAATAAATGTGAAATGTAGGGGCGAAGCATTCGGATAGAAAATCTACGGTTTCACCGATAGGTTATTGCCCGAATGCTTCGCCCGTACTTTTTGCCGCAATCCCTATATACACTAATGATTAATTGGCAATCTAATCATCATCCTTATCAAATATTCTGATTCGGTTTATTGCCTGAAGTTGGAAACGCTATATTTAACAAATCGGCTCGGCTCGACTTTGTGTTATAATCAAAGCAAGGCTTTAAAGACGATATTCTCAGCAAATTATGCCTATTGTTCTTCCTGGCACTCTAATTTCACTGAAAGATTAATTTAACCTTGATCTGTCGGGATTGATTTCTTAACCTTTTAATAAATTGATTTTTTCCCCGGTCAGGCTAGAATCAGTAGGATTAGCATCCAAGATAATCGGGGTAACTTTGGTTAATCTGGGGCAATATAGCCTAAAAAACGCCCAAAATAGTCAAATTTAGGCTGAAGTGGCTTCTTTCTAACTGTTTAATCTATTATTTAGGTATTAGACTCTATGACTAAAGCTCCTACCGTAACTTCTGCAATCGATCTTAAAGATTCGCAATATTACTTTAACCGAGAATTAAGCTGGTTAGAATTTAATCGTCGCGTGCTTTATGAAGCACTTGATCCTCGGACTCCCCTACTGGAAAGATTAAAATTTACCGCCATTTTTTGTGCCAATCTCGACGAATTTTTTATGGTACGGGTGGCAGTGCTTAAACAACAGGTAGAGGCAAATGTAGCCGTTTTAAGTGCCGATGGCCGGACTGCCTCGGAACAGCTAATCGAGATCAGTAAACGTCTCCGTCCCCTTGTGCAACAGCAGGATCGTCTTTTTGAACACACCCTAAAAAACCTCTTAGTAGAACAGGGAATTCATCTGATTAACTATGTAGATTTACATCAAGAACAGCGCAATTATCTCCATGATTACTTTGAACAAAATATTTTCCCCGTTTTAACTCCTCTAGCGGTGGATCCTAGTCATCCTTTTCCCTATATTTCTAATCTTAGTCTCAATTTAGCCGTAGTCGTTCGCGATCCCGACACCGATAAAGAACTATTTGCCAGGGTGAAAGTACCGCAGGTTTTCCCCCGTTTTCTGGCATTATCCAAAGAATTACGTCACCAAGATGGAAAAGCTTCGATTTGGACGGGAGTACCCCTTGAACAGGTGGTAATGCACAATTTAGAGGCACTTTTCCCCGGCATGATCATTCAAGAATGTTATCCTTTTCGGGTGACGCGCAACGCCGATATCTCCGTCGAAGAAGATGAGGCCGATGATTTATTATTAGCGATCGAGGAAGAAGTCCGCAAGCGCCGCATCGGTAAATCGGCAGTACGTCTGGAAATCCACAGTTCTACTCCTAGCAATATTAAAGACCGGATCATGCGCGATCTGGGACTTGAGGAGATCGATGTTTACGATGTGGATGGACTGCTGGGACACAAGGATTTATTTTATTTTCTGTCTTTACCCTGTCCCGAACTGAAGGATCCCCCTTGGAGTCCCGTCACCCCACCGGTTCTACAGAGATTGCGAGAAATAGTTGACGGTAACGAAGACGGCATTTTAGAACAGGATGGCGAAGATATTTTTACTTTAATTCGCAATAACGATATTCTCGTTCATCACCCCTACCATTCCTTTAGTGCCTCAGTACAACAGTTTATCGCCCAGGCGGCCTATGATGCCCATGTTTTAGCGATTAAAATGACTTTGTATCGTACTTCCGGAGATTCCCCGATTGTCAATTCCCTGATTGCAGCCGCGGAAAATGGTAAACAGGTAGCGGCGTTAGTGGAACTAAAAGCTCGCTTTGATGAGGAAAATAACATTAGTTGGGCGAAAAAGCTCGAACAAGCCGGAGTTCACGTTGTTTATGGCTTAGTTGGTCTGAAAACCCACACGAAAGTGGTTCTCGTGGTCAGAAAGGAAGGGGATAAAATCCGTCGTTATTTCCATATTGGCACGGGCAATTATAACCCAAAAACGGCTAAATTATACACTGATTTGGGTTTACTTAGCTGTCGCGAGGATTTAGGGG
>NZ_JADEXI010000158.1:0-8663 GCF_015207185.1 Microcystis sp. LEGE 08355
GAATACTGGATACTGAAGACCGACTCCTAACCCCACGAAAAGCTTTTTCGGCAAACTCTATCTAATTGTGTGTTGGGTTTCCTTAGGTCAATCCAGTTAGAAAATTAATCGCAGTAACGCACCAATTTAATGACAAAGTTGGTGCGTGGGGTGCGGATTGTTAATTTTGGTTTTTCATCAAAATTAGTAACCGCCTAACGCACCCTACAAGATTAGGCGATCGCAAAATGATGCGATCGCACTCAACCTAATATCAACAGACTTTCTGTTTCACTATCAAAAAATTCAACAATAATTAAAAAATAACCTCTTAAAATTTCGATAATTTTTGAAGTGGGACTATTACCAATACGAAGATAGATAAATTTTGGTGGATGACCATATAATAGACTGCGCTGATGAAAATCGGAGTCTTTAGAGACAATTACAAAATCGTTGAATTTGGCAAATTCCCAGATAAGTGCATCATCAGTATTGATCAGTCCTAAAGTCTTGACGTGCTGAGAATCAGCATATAAATCAATTATTTTATCAATAATCCGATCTGACAAATTTTCATCTAATAACAGTTTCATAAAGAGGTGATAAATAATTTTTTCTCTCGATCAGCAGCAAAAGCCAAACAAGCTTTGATATCCTCGGAAGTTAATTCTGAAAAATCCTCAAGAATTTCTGCTTCTGTCATTCCTGCTGCTAAATATTCTAGAATATCGTACACAGTTATACGCATTCCTCGAATGCAGGGTTTTCCGCTTCGTTTTCCTGGTTCAATGGTAATAATGTTTTGGTAACTCATAATGCTTTAATTATTTTGACCTTCCCAATTATATCTTATTCGATGACAGAGATCGCACTCCACCCCACCGACAAGAACGATCACCCTTCAACTTCGTAAGTACCTAGGCAAAATTAATTACACATATCTAACCCCCCCTTTGCCTCTTGCCTCTTGCCTTTTGCCTTTCTTCACCAGGAAATTTATTTTGCACGACTACTTACCACTCTTAGGGTGTAAAGTGCGAAAGCATAATGCACCAATTTAATAATAAATTTGCTGCGTGGGGTGCGGATTGTTAATTTGAGTTTTTTAACAGAATTAGTAGCCGCAAACACGCACCCTACAAAATTAGCAGATTAGAGATTGCGCTTATTTAAACCTCTCTCTTTAATTTCTTTAAGGGTTTTATTAACAGCATATTTTGCATTGATACTCTTAATCAATTCAGTTTGATCATGTTTTTTAGCAACTCCCGATAAATCAGCAATTAAGTCAAAACTTCCGTCGGTATTAAGATTCCAACCTAGATCATAATCTCCCTCTAGCACAGCAACAATATCTGCTCTAACTCTTTGACCGTTAAAACCACGAACATCTGCTTCACGTTTAACTATTATTCCTAAATCCTGCAAAGATTTTACTAAAATTTCAGGATCAGTTATTTTAGTTGTTAAAGTAGAAAAATAACCGCCAGTGCTTCTTTTGTTCTGACTATCCCACTCTCTTTTGTTCTGACTATCTTAATCGGGATTTCTCCAATCTCTGAAATTACTATAGTAAAGAAATTCTTGAAAACCTTCTTTGATTTTAGCATCTACATCCGTTCTAGCTAATATGGTTTCGACAATTGCTCCTATTTCCGAGTCATTTGTTATTCTACCTAATGCCGTCAAAAATCCAATAATTTCCCCTTCAGCCTTATTAGCTAGTTGTTGAATAATGGGTAAAGTTTGAGGATTATCTCGCCAATGGGTTACTAAAGCTACAATTGCTTCTGATTCACCCTTATTAGCTTGTTGTTGAATAATGGGTAAAGTTTGAGGATTATCTCGCCAATGGTTTGCTAAAGCTTGAATTGCTTTTGATTGACCCTTGTTAGCTTGTTGTTGAATAATGGGTAAAGTTTGCGGATTATCTCGCCAATGGGTTACTAAAGCTTTAATTGCTTCTGATTTACCCTTATGAGCTTGTTGTTGAATAATGGGTAAAGTTTCAGGATCATCTCGCCAATGGTTTGCTAAAGCTTCAATTGCTTCTGATTCACCCTTATTAGCTAGTTGTTGAATAATGGGTAAAGTTTGAGGATTATCTCGCCAATAATTGGCTAAAACTTCAATTGCTTTCCATTGACTTTTATTCGCTTGTTGTTGAATAATGGGTAAAGTTTGATGGTGATCTCGCCAATGAATTACTAAAGCTTCAATTGCTTCTGATTCACCCTTATTAGCTAGTTGTTGAATAATGGGTAAAGTTTGCGGATTATCTCGCCAATAATTGGCTAAAGCTTGACCTGCTATACCTGCCGCTGATTCACCTTGTCTAGCAACTTCCTGTAGATAAACTAACGCCTCAGAATGAATTTTAGCAATTCTAGATAATTGATTAACAGCTTTTCTTTCGCAATTCCGGTAATTTTGCTCAACTGCTATGGCTTGAAGAACACTCCATCCTGTCCGATCATTTTGCCAGATATTTCCGATTTTAGCAATTATTATTTCCTTAAAATAATTACCAGCATACCTATAAGACGTTAAGGATTGAAGACTATCTAACAATCGCTGACTTAGTTCAACATAAATAGACTGGTTTCGCAATTCTCCATAACAATCTGCTGCCAAAAAAAGATGAGAAATTTTTTTATATGTTTCCTCCATATCAAGGAGATAGTTAATTAATTCTTCAGCAACTTCTTTGGGAAATTCTGCACTTAGCATCCCCATCAATAAACATAAAACTTCTTTCCAAACAGTATCTGAATAATGTTCTCCAAATACTTTGGTTTTCAATTCCTCAAGAGTAATTCCGTCTGGGAATCCTCGGTTTTTAAATCTTTCATAAAACTCGCAAGCACAAAAGTATTCTAAAAAAGTTCGATGAACAAAAGCAAAAGCATTGCCACCTAAAGAACAAAGAATAAAATTACGATAGCGCAGTTGTTTGATAATTAAATCAGTCAGATCACTAGCATCTCGTTTGTTAATTCCCGTTCCTTCAAGATATTGAGTCAAAATATTTTCTAATTCTTCCTTATAGATTAAATTAGCATCTAACCCTTTTTCCCCTGCTTGCATGGCACTTGCGACTAAACGCAGAATGTCCCTTTTATCTCGTAGATCAATATTATAAAGATATTTTTTCAGTTCAGGATCAATTAATCCTTCCTTGGTTTCAAAATCCCATTGATGTAATAACACCTCTGACGCTTTTTCATAAAGTTTTGAGCGATCTCTTGGTAATTCTTGAGTTCGATTTAGAATAGCCATCATCGTTAATAATAAAGGATTTCCTGCTAATTCTCGAATCGCTTTTGACTCCTTAATTGCCTTTTGTAAACGTTCTTGTTTTTGGGTTTTATCATCTCGATTTTCAAAAGCTAAATCATGCCAACGTTTGATAAAATCTTCAATCTGATCTTTATCTAAATCTTGGATCATAAAATGTTCAAAACCAGCATGATTTAATTCTTCTGCTTTATATCCTAACCAGCGAGAAGTGACAATAATCTGCACTTGAGGATATTGAATACTAAAACGTTTGATATCCGTGACAATTTCTTGTCTTAATTGAGGATTAAAAACTTCATCTAAACCATCAAAAAGCACAAGAGCCTGACCTTTTTTAAGCTTATCATCTAAAGCAAGTTGATTGAGATGACAAATCAGATTACCTTGATGGAAAAATTCTAGAATATTCTGACATTTTTTTTCATCCTTATCTCTGGCATAAATACGCAATTCTATCAAAAGAGGAAGGGGAAGCAAAACACGCTGACTGAGTTCTTTTTCAGCCCAATTTAAAGCTAAATACTGTAATAAACTCGATTTTCCCGCACCCGGATCACCTAAAATTACAGTTCTTGGGTATTCAGAAGAATTGACGATATTCAAAACAGGATCTAATTTTTCATTGACATATTCTTGCCGTTTTCGTTGTAGTTCTGCTTGAGTAATTTCTCCCCTATCTACAAGTTCCTGCAGCACTTCTTTAGGTAATTCATAAAGTTGAGGAATAAATTGTTTGCATCGTCTCACATTTTGCGGCACAAACATTCGCCAGAGTTTGATTTGCTCATAAGTCGTTGTGTCTAAAGATTCTAATTTAAGATGGCCATATTCCTTTTTTAAGCCTTCGGCATAGTCATCTAAATTGTAATCTGTTTTAACTCCTGCTATTTCTTGAATATTTTGGCTATCTTTATTCTGTAACTTAACTAAAAAAACGTCTCTTAGCTTTTCAGAATTTTGAATAATTTCCTGAGTTTTTCTCAAATAAAATTTACCGAGTTTTTCCCAGTTAAATTTAGCAGGTAACGGCGATAAATTGAGTCTTTGCCAAGATTGAGCTAACGTCAAAGTATCAAGAATTTGACAATCAATATCAAAAGCATCCCCTAAAATAGGTTTAACTTGGTCATCTTTAATAAAAGTCTTGAGAGGTTTTTCAAAGTTTTTAATTTGATCATCTTCCAGATCGGCCATTTCTAACTGTTGCTGAAAGAGTTCTAAAAACTCCTTCATTGCTTTGCCATAAGCTTCTTTTTGAACATCTTTTTCGGGTAAGTGTAACACTTTACCTAGACTATTTTTAAAAAATTCCTTTCCGTAATCTTTTGCACCCTCTATGGCCAAATCTTGCATTACTGAACGAACAAGCGAACCTGCGGCTTGAGTAACCCCCCAGACAATTAACGGGTCAACCATGGCGATAAACTTAAGATTCTGTGGATACTATCTAAGCTTACCAACTTTAATCGTTTTTCGTCTATCATTCCGACAAATGAAGAGAACGATTTAAAATATCCTCAATACCGTAGGGACAAACGGGGGGAAACTCTAATCCCGTCTCTCTAAAGGCATCGCAACAAGCAACAGCATAGAGTTTAAATAGGCTTTCATCGGTTAAATATCGCTTTAAACTGGGGCTATCGTCCAAATAAAGCCTAATATTAGCTCTTTCTCCCTGAATAGTTCCCAACCAACCCCTGGATCGCCGTTGAGGTTGATAGTCCCACTTTAATAAATGATGCAAAATTAATCTGAGACTAGCAAGTAAGCGATCGCGCTCCCGTTTCGACAAATCCCGCACCTCTTCGACTAAATTCTCAATATCTAACTCGGAAAACCGACCAGAGGCTAATAAATCGGCCATTTGTTCGGCCCAAAGTCCAAAGTCTTGCTCATAGGATGCCGTCATCAATTTATCTCCTTCTAAGCTCAATTAACATTATATTGAACCCCTTGCATAATTAATTTTTGATGGTTCAAAAACAGCAAAAACAAGGATTAAATTACCCAAAATCTGTAAATTATGATTCATTGATGACCGGGAAACCAGCATCGTTTCAAAGATCGCCGAACCATTAACGGGTTTTGCGTCTTCGGATGACATTATTAGAATAACGAGAAGGTTTTGGCCGGGGTTCTTTTCCCCCTCCTAATTCGCGACTAACTTGCTGAAAAATATCCCGTCGCAGCACGGGATATTCCCCTATCCACTGGTCGAGTTGGGGAAGATGGACATCAGAAAGCTGATTGATATCCCCTAAATCGGGATCTCGAGACATTAACAAAGCTTCGGCCACCATTCCGGGACGGATCGATTTATGGATGCGTTTGAGGGGAGCGCGAACGATCGCCGAAAAGCCAGTTTGATCACCGATTTCTAGATTAATACAGCGTTGGCGATTTTCGATAATCTCTAATTCCCCGCGTTTATTGACCCTTTCTTCTTCCCCGATTAATTCCTCGGTGACAAAAGCATCGAAAACGCGACCGCGCCAAAACCCCCCGTAGGGAAGACGACGATAGGTATTATTGCGAACACTGGCCCAATAAACTGGACCCCAGAGCCAATATAAACCGGCGATAATGTCGAAAATCAGTTTAATTGTTAAACCACCAGGGCCGAATAAATTACCGATTAACCAAGCTGCGGTGAGAGCGATGATAGAAATGAATAAACGGCGCAGAAAATCAGACCATTTACCCCAATAGTGAGCGTACTGGGGACCTGTGGCGATAATCGGGACAATTTGCTCGATCGATTGACGGGTAAGGGGAACCAACATTATCAGTTATCGATTATCAGTTATCAGTTATAGTGTGCCTAATTGATTCGTGAATGGGTAGGCTCTAGAAGAGGACGTTTACCTTTCATTTAGGCGCGCTATATCAGTTATGACAGCGTTTCTCATAACTAGATGAAGTGTAACCTAATTTGGTATCGACCACCGACTTCCCAAAAGGAAAATTTTGTACCTCACCACTAAGATAAATGCTATAGTTTTGGGGAATTGTCTATATGTTGGTTGCCATTCATCCCATCGCTAAAAGCTCAGGACTTCTGGCGAAATTTCAGTTAAAAATTAAATCCCTCAAGAAGTCCAATGAAACAATCTATAATAAAATCAATGCTGTTTTGTTCCCAAAGACTGCCACCATGACTTCTTCTCCGGTTAAATCCTTAACTTCTCAGATTGTAACCACTCAACATTTACCCCCGTTAGAAAATGGGGATCGCTTAATTCGTCCCGAATTCGAGCGCCGTTATCAAGCTATGCCAGGATTAAAAAAAGCCGAACTGATCGAAGGAGTTGTATATATGGCATCCCCATTAAGGTTTAAATTTCATGCTGAACCCCATGGCAATCTTGTGGGTTGGCTATGGACATACAAAGTTGCTACCCCCCAAGTACAAATGGGTATTGAGCCAACAGTCCGCTTGGATATCGACAACGAACTACAGCCGGATGGGGTGTTATTAATCAGCCAAGAAAGTGGGGGAAAATCAACCCTAACTGTAGAGGGATACCTAGAAGGATCGCCGGAATTAGTGGTAGAAATTGCCGCTAGTAGTGCCGCCATAGATTTAGGGGATAAAAAACGTGCTTATCGACGCAGTGGCATTCAAGAATACCTTGTTTGGCAAGTATTTGACCAAAAAATTGATTGGTTTAGTTTACAAGATGGCGATTATATTTCTTTGTTACCCAACCAAGAAGGAGTGATTTACTCTCTAGTATTTCCGGGTTTGTGGTTAGATGTTTCAGCCATGCTCAACGGCAATATGTCACGGGTGTTGGACATCTTAAAGGCTGGAATTAACTCGGTAGAACATCAAGAATTTATCCAAAAGTTAACCGCAGCGCAGTCGGGGGAAGCCAAATGAAACCTCCAGCTATTCTCATTTTAGGAGAAACCAGCATTACCGTGGCTCGTCAAGTGCAAATGGCCCTACCGGAAGCAGTGATTTATGGGTTAATAAATCGTACCCAGTCGGCTGATTTTACCTATAATAATTTTGGCGAAACGGTGCGAGAATTTTTCCAGACGGGAACGCCAATTATTGGAATTTGTGCGGCGGGTATTTTAATTCGCACTTTAGCACCTTTATTAACTAATAAATGGCAAGAACCACCTGTATTAGCAATCGCAGAAGATGGCAGCGCCGTAGTGCCTTTGTTGGGGGGTTTACAAGGGGTTAATGATCTCGCTCGTCAAATTGCCTCGGTTTGGCAAATTTCCCCCGCAATTACCACCACTGGTGATATTAGATTTAAAACTACTTTATTATCGCCCCCCCCGGGTTATCAGTTAGTTAATCCCGATGATGCTAAGAAGTTTCTGTCCGATTTATTAGCAGGTGAAAAAGTAAAATTAATCGGTGAAGCGGACTGGTTAAAAAATAGTAATTTACCAATTTCATCAGCAGCAAAATTGAGCATTGAGATTATCGATAAAAATAACTTAAACTTGGCAAAACCTAGCAATACCTGTTTAGTTTATCTCTGGGAGGAAAGCCAGCAAAGTAAGGAAAAATTTGGTTTGTCCCCAGGGGATTTGGATCAGGAAAGTCAAGGTAAATTAGCCATAGTCGGAACTGGACCGGGTGCGCTAAATTGGATGTCGCCGGAAGTTCGAGAAGTGTTGGAAAAAGCCACGGATTGGGTGGGTTATAAAACCTATTTGGATTTGGTAGAATCCCTGCGAAAACCAGAAATTGTCCGCCATGAATCGGATAATCGGGTGGAACTAGATCGCGCAGAAATGGCCCTAGATTTAGCGGCTAAGGGGCGATCGGTTGTCTTAGTTTCCTCTGGAGATCCAGGAATTTATGCCATGGCTGCAGCTGTGTTTGAGGTATTAGAAAAAAAAGCAAAACAGGAATGGCAGCAGGTGGCCATTCAGGTCTGTCCGGGGATTTCGGCGATGCAGGCGGCGGCTGCCAGGGTTGGCGCACCTTTAGGCCATGATTTTTGTGCGATTTCCCTATCGGATCTTCTCAAATCTTGGCAGGTGATTTCTCAGCGCATTGAGTTAGCGGCCCGAGCAGATTTAGCGATCGCATTTTATAATCCTGTGTCTCAAGAGCGCACTTGGCAATTGCAGAAGGCAAAAGAGATTTTATTACAATGGCGCTCGCCGCAAACTCCTGTGGTACTAGCGCGTAATTTAGGGCGAAAAGGGGAAACAGTGACGGTGAAATTCCTAGAGGATATGACTATTAAAGATGCGGATATGCGAACCATAATTTTGATCGGGTCGAGTAAAACTCGCCTGATTGAGCAGGGTAAAAGCAAGCAATGGGTTTATACTCCACGTCACTATTAGGTAGGGTTTGCGGCAAAAAGTTTTTCGGTGGGGGCAGGGTGTGGGGTGTAGGGTGT
>NZ_JADEXI010000159.1:0-8662 GCF_015207185.1 Microcystis sp. LEGE 08355
CAGTCAACGGTACAGCCATTTTCAAGTCAAAAATGTACCCAGTAGCCTCTTTTCAATTTTTTCTGAGAAGCGACCTGCAGTAAGGGTTTTGTTAATTTTTTAGTATTTATGTATGGGGGAAGTCCAGTTATATAGAAAGGCATTTGGCGATTTTTGTCAATTGTTTTTGCTCTAGAGCGAACTAATCAATTAAGTCTCTTGCCAGATAAGGATTTAGTCGATTTATGCCCCCCTATCGAACCCTACCAAGTAACGAAGAACCCCTTTCCTAACGGTTCAGCAAAATGTTCAAATGTCTATTGAACTCGATGACAATCTAGATAGACAGCAGACTGATGAGCGAGCAAAAGCAATACTTAAAGAAGTTGGCCTAGAAGAAAGAATAAACTACTATCCTGAGAACCTCTCAGGGGGACAGAAACAAAGGGTAGCGATCGCCCGTGACTTGGTTCGTCACCCCAAATTAATTTTGGCTGACGAACCAACAGCGGCTTTGGACAGCAAGACAGGTCGAAATATTGTCTGCCTAATGCAGCGTCTCGTCAGAGAACAACAATGTACTATTTTGCTAGTCACTCACGACAATCCCATCTTATACCAAATTTCTAAATCCATGACAGACATCCACGCTCGAATGCTTGCCAAACCTTCATTCGTTGTGACGCGAATAAAGAAAAATGGTATTAGATATTGCCGACCGCCTCCTTCACATGGAAGATGGTCGGCTAATTGAAGTCAATAGAGTTTGTTGAAGGCGTTGCCTCTTTGCCGAATGATTTAGTCCACTTTCCGCACTTTATGATAAGTCGCAGTAATTGGATAAAGCTTCTTTAACTCGATGGGGTAAAGGTGCTGGTTCATAAGTTCTTTTTTCTGTTGCAACTAACCAGACGGTAAATTGTTCGCCAATAGCAACTTTTTGTTTTTTTCCCTCCGGGGTGATTCGGAAATATTCAAATCTTAAACCCATCCCACACTCGGAGATTGATTGGAGAGACATAATTACCTCAATGGAGTCAAAAGGAAATGCTTCTCGCAAATATTTAACCTCACTGTGCCATGTCCGAAATTCTCCTTGGCTTTGAGTTCTTTGATAGTAGTCTGGAATTAATTTATAAATAAATTGATCGAGAACTCTGCCTTGCCAAATCCCGTAAGTAGCAAAATTAATATTCCCCATTGCATCACTGTCTTCTCTAGAGGTTTTGAAGATCTCTTTGTGTAAAAATAGACCTGGATGAGGCCCAGTCGGCAATTGATAAATCTTTTTGCCCATTTTATCGGATTTTGGTACAGGTTTAAGAGTAAAATCTGGAAGATGAAGCTGATCGACAAAATTTTGCAGAAAAGCGGGTAAAGCTGTTGGCTCAGAGCTAAAGTTAGGAGATAACTGAACCCAAGTCATTGTCAATTTACTTGTCGCAATCCGTTCAAACTCACCATTAGGAAGCAGTTTGAGCCAATCATAATAAAAATTAACGGTAGAATTGGCTGATCCTGAAACATTTCCAATCCAAATACGGGCCTCCAGAATATCTTGGAGTCCTGCCTCGCCAAAAATCTCAACTTGAGCGTGATTAGTCACCATCCCGCAGTTTCCAGTCGCCAATTCCTCAACTAGAGCCTCCCGCAACGGCCACATCGCCAGATCTCGAACATTGTCTATCCAAGCAAAAAATTGAGAAAAATAAACTGTTTTGCTAAAATTAGCCGTGTGTTTATGAGAAATTGGCCAGCGAACGACACAAATTTTAGAATTATCGTCGGCAATGTTGAGACGATAAATATCAGAAGGTTGAACGCCCTGCTCGATCCTTGAGGTGGTAGAACAAGGGATAAAATCTGTGGTTTCTGGGGGGATATTGAACGCCTTAACCACCACTGCCACAATTCTTGGTGCGCCGCGAGTCAAAACTATAGGAAAAGTGAGGACACTTAAAGAGTAACCTTCAGCCGTTCCCACAAAAAGAATACTATCTTCGACTTGATGACTCAGCGTTAGATCAATGTTTTGAAGATTTATGGCTTTGCGTAGAGCTTCGAGCGCTCCCCAAATCCGAGTTCCTGCAACATCTACTGATTCCGCTTGACGAGAAAGTAGTAACTGCCGCATCAAGGGTTCACGGGCATTTCCTAACAAGGCTAACCAATCAGCTTGAGAACGGTGAGTGATTGGTGCCAGATCACATCCTTGAAGAAAGCGATCGGCCACACAGAGACAAAATTGATCATCATGAGATAAAGAGATTTCTAATGAGTCTTCTTTTAGCCCCTCAACAACGGGTTTTCCTGAATCAAGCCATTTGATTTGAAATGGTTGAGATGTTTGTTTTTTGAGCGTTTTCTCAAAAATTGGCAGTTCGCATTGATGACGTTCTTCAACAGATAAGCGGTGTAACCCTGGAAGATAAACGAGAGATAACGCAGGAACCGCCACTTTTAATTCTGGCGATCGTCGATACAGTTCAGATTGAAGTCTTTGTTCATCTCGCTCACTAGGATCAGCAATTTCTTCGGCTGTCGGATAATCTTCACGGCGTTCAAGAACACGAACTTGATAACCCTCAAGCTTTTCAATAACTGCCCCCTGTGGATTCATCGCTAAAACAGTCGTATTGTACTGTCGGTCTTTTTGACCTTGGTTGATCGCTAGACCAAAACAAGACTCTGACTCGTAGGCATTAAATTGGTTAATTTCAAGGCTCTCGATTCCAATCGGTAAACAAAGATCTTGAGGAATCATCACCTGTACTGAATGGATTAAAGAATCTCGGTAATAGGGATCTCCTAAAATGAACGGCCCATCAGCCCGATCTAAATAGTCTTTTTCCCTCGCAGAACTATGAATCCCTTTCTGTGTGCGAAAGAGGATCTGATGAGAGTCTAAACTATAAATCTGCTCTAAGCGTTGAAAACGAGGACCTTGAAACAATAACCAGCTATAGAGATCTTGAAGGGGATCGAGATCGAGAGGTGTTGAAGGCAGTTGTCTTTTCTCCAGAGGAATTTCCTTTGTTTGGCCAAAGACAAAGTCAGCCGCAAAATGCGCTAGGGCCAATCCTGTTCGTTCTGTTCTAATTTCAGCGCAAACTCGTATCGGCTCTTGAGCCGACTGTCGTTCCAGTACCTCAGTCCGAAGTTCAATTTCTACTCCGTTTTTGGGATCAACAACGATTGGCCTTTCTAAACGAATATTCTCTAAGCGAACTGATAAGAGGTTTTCTTTTCTTAAAGTATAAGCTACCGCTTGGGCCATAGCTTCCAGACCAAACACGGTAGGGAATAGATAAGAACCTTTGTAAATATGGTGTTGAACGTAGGAATCCCGTTTTAGAGTAAGATGGCTGCGAATAACGCTTTCTACGCCAGGTTCTAGTATCTCTATCTGTTCTAGAAAAGTCAGTCTTGTTGGCGGCGCTGTTCGTTTTGTCAGCCAAGTATCAAAATTTCCTTTGAGAGAATCTAGATTACCGAGTCTTGCTGTAATTACGACTTGAGCATCTCCCGGATCATTTTCTACCAGTTCAACAAAACGACTGACTCCTTCCGATACCGAGATCGCTTCAATCCCCCTACGGGCTAGACTTTCTACTGCATTCATCCGCGCTCCCATGCCTACGTCTGCCCAGATACTATAGGCAAGGGAAATAACCGCGGTTTTGGGGTGTTCTTGCTGAAAACGCCGGAGAATTAAATCTAATGCTTCATTGGAGAAGCTATACCAAGTATTTCCAGGCAGTCCCAACACCGAACCAATTGAGGAAAAGCCAACAATTAGCTTGGGCGCTTTGTTTTCTAAAACTCCCATAAGATTGAGAAGCCCTAAGATTTTGGGAGTAACTTCTTGATAAGCTTCTTCTAAAGGACATTGTTCGACCTTTTGAGGGCGGTTAATAGCGGCTCCATGAATGACTCCTGTAATCTGTCCGAGTTCTTGTTCAATCCTGGCGACAAGGGTTTTGACTGACTCAATATCAGCAATATTACAGGAATAATAGTGACAAGTTAGTCCTTTCTCTTGAAAACGTTTGAGAGTCCTGGCAATCTCTGCACTCCGGGGACTGGGGGAATTTTCCTCAGGATGGGAAGAACTACCGACCAAAGCCATAGGAACGCCTGTTTTTTCGGCTAAGGCTAAGGCACACTCGGCGGTAATCCCTTTGGCTCCTCCAGTAACTAGGAACACATCTTCAGCAGACCAAGTTAAATTACGAGGAGAATAGCTGGCTCGGTCTTGAACTTGCGGTCGCGGAATTCGTCGGCAGAGTTGTTCATCATAACCGACGAGAAGATAGGCTTGCGGTCGAGAGATTTCCTCGATAATGCGTTGAGCGATCGCAGACACAGAAAGCTTTAATGATAAATCAATCACCCGCACTTTGAGATCGGCGCGTTCTAAATGGAGGCTGGCGGCAAAACCGACACTACAGCTTTGCTCGAGAGGTTGGCTCCCGGTTCTTACTTTTTTACGATTCTGACGATCTTGGTTGAAAATTCCGGCTTGAGGATTCTGCCCTCTTTTGCCAAAATAGCCTCCGCCAAACTGAACATAACTGACGCTGGTGTATTGACGTTGATCCTGAGAAGCTAGAGGAGGTGTTGCTACAGATTGTAGTCTAGCCATTGCTTTTTGGAGACGGTTTTCTATAGAAAGATTTTCTTGAGGATGGCGAGGAAAAATGGCAATAAAGTGACTAATTTTTACATTTTGCCTGAGAGAAAAGTCACTCTTTGCCTGAACAACCTCATGACTCATTGCACTGAAATTAACAATTTGAACTTGAGATCCTTTCGTTTGCAGAACTTGACTAAGAGCCTGGGCGACATCAGTTTCTTCGACTTCGCAAACAATCACCACCTTCGCCGTTTCCCAGTTATCCTCACAGAACAGATTAGCCGTTTCTAATTCCTGATTCTCCTCGGTTTCTCTTGTCTGACTGATAACATTATGATTGGTTGAAGCAGGAATTTCTTCTATCACATATTCAATTACAAAATTGCGAACCCAAGGATTTAAATCTCCTAGAGGGAGCTTGGTTTTATTTACCTGAGATAAACTCACTGGCTGGTTGGTTAGGGCTGTACTCGCCTTACTCGTTGTCAACTGTGGCGAATTTTGCTTGATCTCTGTTTTCGGTAATTGTTGCCTGTTGTTACTATAATTATTGTTGGTCTGTTCTCCAATTAAAGGACGGAAAACTTCTAGGATTTCTTGTAAACTAGCATTAGCTAGACTGGACGGATCAATTTGACCAGCTACACCACATTGAGAAGCCATAGCGGCCACTAATTCTGCTCCTTTGATCGAGTCTAAATTGAGATCGTCAAGTAATTTGGCATCTAAAGTAATACTGTCTCGTGGATATTCGGTTTGCTGAACCACTAAATCGATAAGAATTGCTTCCAGCGATAAAGATAGTGGTTGGCTATTGACGGGAATTTGTTGAGCAATGCCTTTGTCGGCATTATCATCGATACTTGGAAAAATCTTTAAAGAATCAATCTTAGTGCTGAAATCTTCAGATTCTTGAAACTTATTAGTCAGTAACAATGATTTTAAATCGACTAGGTGCTGATTATCAGCGATGGCAGAGATCTCTTCTTCAGACACCTGAAACGGTCTTTCGCAGAGGTTTTGAATAAATACCTGTTCCTGTGGAGCAACAAAAGGCCGGATCAGACGATTTTCATAAACTTCTTGCCAATGAACGTCACCACCGAGGACAAAATAACTACCTAAAACAGTGTTGAGGTCGCGATCACGTCCAGCTTTTGACTCCAAGGGAAGACAGAAAGGAGCGTCAGCTGTCGTATTCGCTTTTACCAAGTCAGAAAGTATCTTACCCGGCCCCACTTCAATCATCAAGTCAGATGACGATGTCATCGCCTTAACCAGAGAAATAAAGTCAACTTGGGCGACAATTTGATCAGCAAAATGGTTTCGCAGCTCTAATCTTGCTTGTAATTGTTGGCCGTTAACACTGGAAAACAGCGATACTGACGGTGAGACCAATTGTTGAGGAATGAGAGCGCTATCCCTGAGTACCTTCGCTGATGGCAACATCAGCCGCGAATGGAAGGCGTTGGACACGGGTAATTGACGAGTTAGGATATTTTTCCTCTCAGCCCGACTGATCGCCTCGGTAATCCCCTCTAGCTCTCCAGAAATGACCGTTTGACTGGGACTGTTAATATTGGCAACGACTACATAACTGGGAATTCCTTCTAATAAGCTTTCAGCAGTTAAGCGATCGCATCCTAAGCTGGCCATGGTTCCAGGCGGTTGTCCTGATGTCGAGGTTGCCTTTCCTCGGATGGCCGCAAAACACAGGAGAGTCTTCTCGTCATAAGCTCCAGCAGCCTGAAAAGCGGTTAATTCTCCTAAACTATGACCACCAACGGCAACAGGGTTAATGCCTAAGCGAGCAAGATAACGTTGCCAGAGTAGCGAAGTCAAGCAAATCGCAGCAGAGGCAATGGGAGCAGCCGTTAACGCTTTTAACCACTGTTGGATTTGTTGCTGATCTTTGGCTCGTTCTAGGTCATGGTAAATATAGGGACTGATGGGGTCAAGTTGTTGCTCCTGCAGCCATCGATCCGCTTGGGCCAGAAATTCTTGCGCCCAACTATGGCGTTCCACCAAAGTTCGAGCCATGTTTAAAGCTTGCGATCCTTGACCGGGAAACAGAAAGGCGACACGGTTGCGCTTAACCTGATTACCGAGCCATAAGTCTTTTGGCACAGATGTCCTCACCTCCCCTGGACTCGGTGGCTGCTCCTTGAGGATTTGTTGTAATTTTTGCAGTTGTTCTCCTAAACGTTTGGGAGTTTCAGCGATCACTGCGGCGCGAATCGGTTGGGAGGGTTGCAGTTGTTGAGTTAAATGAACGGCTAAGTCGGCCATTTCTGCCAGACTCATTTTTTGTGCAATGGGATATAACTCTTCAATTTGTTCGATTAAAGCCTCGATCGAGCCAGCATTTAGCACAAATAGCTCTGTTTCTTGCTGAGAAACTAATAAGGCCCGTTCATTAAGGGAAGATTTTAAATAAACCGAGGGAGGATCGCCAGAAGTCAGGGTTACATGGGCATTAATCCCGCCAAATCCCATCGCTGAGACTCCAGCCCGCAAAATATCGCTGGTGGGACGAACTGCTCCACTGATGACAGGATAAATGGCTTGAGCGGTGGTTTCAAATACGGGGTTAAGTTCCCTGCAACCAGCAGTGGGAGGGATCACCCGTTGATTAACTCCCATGACTGCCTTAATTAAACCGCCTATTCCTGCGGCCGCTTTAGTATGACCGACAATGGATTTAAAAGAGGTAACGCCAACAGAACGGGGCGCGATTTCTCCATCAGCCGCAAGCGCTAGGGCAATTCCTTCTAATTCTGTGCGATCGCCTAAAGGAGTTCCCGTTCCATGTCCTTCAATAAAATCTAGTGCGTGGCTGCTATAGCTTGCTTGTTCGTAGGCACGACGCAGTGCTTTGGCTTGACCAATTTGGGAAGGTGCTGTCAGACCGCCTTTGCCATCAGAGGAAATCCCCCATCCTTCAATAATCCCATAAATATAATCTCCAGCCGCTCTAGCTTCTTCTAAACGTTTGAGGACAACAAAACCACTGCCTTCTCCAGGGATAAATCCACTGGCCTGGCGATCATATACTCTCATCTCATTGGCGGTTAGTGCTTCTGCTTTGGCAAAACCAACCAATTCAAAGGGATCTAAACTGATATCCACGCCTCCTGCTAAAGCTATATCCCATTGTTGGTTAGCTAGATGGGTACAAGCTGTTATGACGGCAATGAGAGAGGATGAACAAGCACCATCAACGGTATAACCGCCTCCATCTAAGTTGAAAAAGTTACAAATTCTCCCAGCAATAGTATTAGACAAGTTACCAGCTAGGCTATCTTCATTAATGTTGGGAAATACAGATTTATAGAGCTTTTCCATTAGCTCTTCCAAAACTCCTAAGCTTTCTGGGAGAAGACCTTTTATCCGAGCGGACTCCCGCAAACTTCGGCGCACAAACGGCCAGCGCATTCGCATAGATAGAGAACGACTTTGCTCGCCCGTTAAGGTATTGCCTAAAACGACTCCAGTCTTGTCAGTAGGAATATTTTCTCGCGTATAGCCAGCATCTTCAAAGGCTTTTATCGCCACTTCAAGTGCTAACCAATGGGTAATATCTGTTGTCTCAAATGCTTTTTTAGGAATTCTTCTCTTCGCCCAATTAAACCTAAACCCGTCTATGACTGCCATCTGATTGCCATAGGTTTTATCGGGAGTTTTACGGTCAAGATCGTAATAGTCAACTAAGGGCAATCTTGCATCAGGTGTTTCTCGAAATTGCTGTCTTCTTGCTAGGATATTCTCCCAAAGTTTTTGCAAATCATTGGCTCCAGGGTAATAACATCCCATGCCAATTATTGCTATCTTAGTAGTCTCATTAGCCCAAGAATATGAACGATCTAGCATAAGAAAATATATAGCATGAGAAAATAGGTAATTGACATCCTCACCGCCGTAAACGGACGGTGATTCCCAAACCTCACGATTTAGGTTTCTGCTTCTTTCCCGAAGGATTTTTCGCACCTGCCTTAACAGATTTACTCTGTTCTGGTCTTATGGTCGCGACCCGGACTGACACCGCAA
>NZ_JADEXI010000160.1:0-8620 GCF_015207185.1 Microcystis sp. LEGE 08355
ACCCCACACCCCACACCCTGCCACCACCGAAAAGCTTTTTCAGCAAACCCTATTTAACGATTTCTGCCAAAAAGATTGACTAAATCTCGCAATCTCTCGCTATATTCTCCGGTTAAAGCTTCCTGACGATAGCGCCATGACCAATTCCCTTCTGCGACACTAGGGGTATTCATCCGCGCATCCGATCCTAAACCTAACACATCCTGTAACGGTACGATCGCCTGATTAGCCACGGAACTATAGGCCAGTCGAATCAGATCCCAAGCCACTCCCTGACCACTGGGAGCGCCAAGATATTGATATAGTCGCGCTTTTTCGTAGTCATTGGCGTTATCCTGAAACCAGCCCACAGTAGTATTATTATCGTGAGTGCCGGTATAAATCACACAGTTGCGTTCGACGTTGAAAGGAAGATAGGGATTACCCGCATCACCCCCAAAAGCGAAGTGGAGAATCTTCATCCCCGGGAAAGCAAAGTGATCGCGAAAATCTAGGACTGCTTGGTCAATATCGCCCAAATCTTCGGCAATAATCGGCAATTTACCCAAACGAGCGCCAATAGTATTAAAGAGATCATAACCTGGGGCCTTCAGCCAATGACCATTAATAGCGTTTTCCTGGCCAAAAGCCACAGCCCAATAGGCCTCTAATCCGCGAAAATGATCGATACGGATAATATCGACGAGGGAAAGAACCGCTTTTAAACGGCGTACCCACCATTCAAAGCCCGTATTTTTGAGATAATCCCAGTTATAGAGAGGATTTCCCCATAATTGCCCCGTTTCTGAGAAATAATCCGGGGGAACCCCCGCCACTTCCAAGGGATTACCGGTTTGGGGATCTAGTCGGAAAACCTGCGGATTTGCCCAAACATCGGCGCTATTATGGGAGACATAAATGGGGATATCACCGATAATCTCGATACCGAGGGAGTTAGCATAGCGTTTTAGGGCTAACCACTGCTCAAAAAACTCAAATTGTAGGAATTTGTGCAGAAAAATCTCCTCTTGTAACTCCTGTTTCGGTGTTTCCAACGCACCCCAATGACGTTCGCGAATTTCTGTCGGCCATTCCATCCATACTTTACCCTGGTAAGCGTGGGATAAAGCCATAAATAGGGCGTAATCCTCTAACCAATCGGCATTGCCAGCACAAAAGCCAGCAAACTGTTTGTAAAGAATTGTGTCAGAACCCTTGACAAAATTGCTCGCCGCCTTTCTAAGTAGAGGAATTTTCCAAGCGATCAATTTATCAAAATCCACTTGATCGAGGGGAAAATCGGGAATATCCTCGAAATCTGCCTGACTAAGCAGGTTTTTTTCCCGAAGAATATCGAGACTAATCAGGAGATGATTGCCAGCAATGGCACTAAAACTCATGTAGGGAGAGTTACCGTACCCTGTCGGGCCTAAAGGGAGAATTTGCCAGAGTTTTTGACCACTTTGAGCCAAAAAATCGATAAATTGATAGGCTTCCCTACCTAGTTCTCCAATCCCGTAACGGCCGGGATGACTGGTGGGATGAAGCAAAATACCGCTAGAACGGCTAAAAGCCATGAAAAAACCCCCTTATCAGTGATTCGGTTAGCAGTTATTAAGTGTTTAAAGCTGAATGCTCACTGCTATCTCCAAGCTAACCCGATCTCGATCGATAAGGGCAATACTTAACAACTTTATTAGACCTATAGGACAAAATGAGGCATTACAGCCGTACATTAACAGATCGTCTTTCCAGTGAAAAAGATTCCTTGGGATCACGTTCCACCTTACCCGGGTAGGTGAAACTGGCACTCGTTGCCGTCGGTTTGACGCGGCTCGATAGTTGGCTGATGGCCGCTCTTTCCTCTTGGGTGAGGGGGCGATCGATAGCTTGGAATTCGTAATATTGGTATTCGCTCATGGCGTGTAACCTATCTCAAGGTTTATGATCGATATGCTGATAATTGTACGGGGATAGTTAGGGTTTAAAGATAAATTCGACAGGACGGGCGCTCTCGGATGTATTAGGAATAGCAAGAATATGCAAATCGCCCGATCTTTACCGATAAGGAAAAAGTTCGGGTGATCGATCGGTAATTTACTCTCATTGGTCTTGGCAAGAAATCTAATCTATTCCTTTGGATAGTGGCACGGTCAAAATCGATAGGATTACAATTTCTTTTGTTAAGCACTTTAGCGATCTCTGGATATTTCTGCGATTCATTGTCGGCTATTCATTATCAGCTAATTATTAAGTTTTATGAAAACAGCCCAATTCGTTGAGATTATCGGAGATAGAGTAAGGGTAGGTGAATAAGGGGGAAATAATTAGATTACTCGGGGGACAATTGCACAGATGAAATCGCCGAAACTTCATTAGGTTAAGAGTTTTGCCATTTGGAGGAAAGTTCAGATAAGAGGTGGGGTCTGTTTGGTGGCAGGGATGGCACTGAAGCAGCTTGGGAGTGTGAGGGGGGCGAGGAAGCGGTTGGGGGGGTGAAGATTAGCTTTAGTTATCTATAAAGTCTTTGATAAATGTGAGGCAAATTATCTTATTGATTTCAGATGAAAGGAGGTAATCGTCATGGATGAACAAGCCCTTAATTCTCTCAAAGGAGGCATTGAAAGCTGGCAGCGATGGAGACTAAATCATTCAGATAGAGTTGTCTTTAGTGCTATCGATCTCCAGAATGCCTACCTTTCTCATGAAGATCTTAGCCAATTTGATCTCAGAGGAGTAGATCTTAGTGGGGCAAATTTAAGTAAGGCTATTTTAAGAAATGCTAATCTTTATGAAGTAAATCTTAGTCAAGCTGATCTGAGCGGAGCCGATCTAAGCCGTGCTGATTTAAGAAGGGCTAATTTAAGCTACGCTTGCCTCGTCAAAGCCAATTTTAAAAATGCCCAAATCTGGCAAGCAAATTTCCAAGGAGCAATGTTGATTCTAACAGAGGAACTCCCAGAAAAACTCCGTCAAGAAATAAATTACATGGAGTTGAAACTTAAACAACTTGAACTGGAAAAAAAACTGGAGCTTTCAAGACCAATTGTTCGTTGGACAAGACAAACTTTTGTATTGGCAACGAAGCAAAACCTTTTATATCTACTGGCAGCCTTAATATTTATTGTTTTTTCTGGATTGCTGTGGATAAGCTTAGGAAAATCCCAAACTCAGATATCTATCAACTACGAGGTCGGGACAATTATCGGAGGAATTCTCATTGGTGGAGCAGCAATTATTGCCACACAATCTTATTTAAGGCGTAGCTACTTATCAAATGAAAGAAGAAGCTAAACTAACTCAACACCCGCAAAATCTCCACAATGGAAGCCTTCTGGGATTGCAGGTCTTGGATGGCGGCTACCTTCTCCTTGGGGATGTACTTGCAGGACTTGATCAGGCGATCGCCACCTTCCCAGAGTTCGTAGTGGAAGAAGGCTTGGTGAAACCCTTTTCCTGACTGAATCCCGATTTTT
Source organism: Microcystis sp. LEGE 08355 (assembly GCF_015207185.1). Lineage (NCBI taxonomy): Bacteria > Bacillati > Cyanobacteriota > Cyanophyceae > Chroococcales > Microcystaceae > Microcystis > Microcystis sp. LEGE 08355. Next base: position 3,456 of record NZ_JADEXI010000160.1, read on the forward strand.
CTCGGTTTTGAAGGCGGCTCTGAATTACTCCGTCAGAGCATTAACATAACAGTAGATAATTTGGGTAATGTCCCATCGCATCCGATAACAGGAGTCATGTTTTTAGGTTTCATGGCGATCACCCACTCCCTCATCGCCGCAGCAGGCACGTCCCTCATCTTGGGAACGGCTGAACCGATGGCGTTGGGTTTGGCTGTCCTGGGTTCGCAGCTTCCTGACATTGACACCACCACCTCAACCATCGGCAAAATCTTCTTCCCCATCAGCAGCTTCATTGAAGACAGGTTTCCCCACCGCAGCACCACTCACTCTCTCCTGGCGACGGGTTTGATTGCGGCTGTCTCCCTCCCCATCGGCTACTTCCTGGGCAATTGGCTGACAGCGCTGCCGAAGGCACTCGCTGCGCGAGACCGCACTCTCGTTAGGTCATTTACTCGCCTGTTTCTCCGACTACTCTACTTCTGCTGGTAGTACAATTACGTTTAACGATGAGTCGGCGATCGCTGTTTTAAGAGGGCAGTACGCAATTGGGACAGTAAACACCAAAATCGTTCAACCTGCGCCATTTAAGGGATGACCGTTCAATTTCCCCAAAACAGCCTGATGTTTCTGCCGCGCTGACCTTTCCTCGGTCGATGTGCGCTGGTTGCCGATAGTCGATAGGTGGATTTCGATAATCCCGTCAATTCTTTCGCTCGATGGCATCGAGTTCCCGACATATTTCGGCGGCCAGCCGATAATCCACACTTCCCGTTAAAGTAGCTCCGTCAAAGTGGCTGCCAGCATAGCAGCCAGGGTTATGGCCGCGGGGCAGTTTATCCCGGTTAAAAGTTTGAAAACAAGGGAAGCATCAGGCGGACTAATTACGATAACATATTAATAAATAAGCGGTAAAAATGAAATAAAATTAAGGGAAAAATTAATTATGCAACTAGAAGATTATTTCTTATTTATCTCCGAAGATGATATTAGAATAAAAGGTCATCGCCTCGGAATTGACAACGTACTCTTTTATTTCTTGGAAGGCTATACCCCAGAAGAAATAAATGCTATCTATCCCGATCTAAGTTTAGAGAAAATCTACGCAACTATTACTTATTATCTCCAGAATCGGCAAAAAATTGATGCCTATTTATTGCGCCTCCAGAATTGGCGAGAAACTCACTATCACGAAGCACTGAAAAATCCTTCGCCTCAACGAGAAAAGATGAGAAAAATTAAACAGCAAAGGCAAGATTATGTCAGGGTATGAAAATCAAGTTTTTACTCGATGAAAACTTATCCCCCGCTTGAAAGTCGCTGTCTTAAGGTTAAATCCAGAGATAGATATTTTACGCATTGGAGAGCCGAATACACCACCGTTAGGAACTCTTGACCCTGATTATCTCAACGACTCTTGGTGACAGATAATCGTACCAGTATGCCTGAACATTTAGAGGAATATTGGCAAAAAAATCAACAAATCTGGGGACTGTTTTGGATACATCTCACAACAACAATGGGAAAACTAGCCGAAGAATTAATTATGATTTGGGAAACTACCGAAGCAGAAGAATGGATCGATATTGTCGATTGGATTCCTTTTTAATCAATGATATAATAAGATTATTACCGTCCTTTTTATGCTTGATTATTAACTTGAATGACTCGCCAAATTCATGACCAATTTGCAAAGGAATATCTGGAGGAATTACTAACACCTCTAGGGACGATTAGAAAAAGTAAGAAAGTAAAAAGTGAGGTTCAAGAAATCGATGTCTGGTTTGAACCATTTAGCTCACCTACTCCCACTGAGTTACCTTTAGGGTTACTCGGAAAAATGGCGACTACTTCCTGTTTGTTTGAACCTTTCCGCAATCCCCCGACCGAGGTAGAGATTCGCGGTTGTTTGTCAAAGCTATACACGGTTCATGGCGAAATCTTGAGAAAAGCGAAACGGTTAAACAAAACTCTGACGGTCGCAGAATTGCCTTTCTTATGGATTCTAACGCCCACCTTTTCAGCTAGAATGATTGAAGATTTCGGGACTCACAGCGATGAGAGTAATTGGTTAAAAGGGGTTTACTTTTTAGCTAAGTCTCTCAAAGCGGGCATCATTGTCATTCATCAATTACCAGTAAATGAAGACACCTTATGGTTGAGAGTATTAGGTAAAGGAGGAACTCAAAAACGAGCAGTTGAAGAGTTAGTTGAACTGCCAGAACGCAATCCTTTTCGAGAGAATTTATTAGAAATTCTGGCCAACTGGCGCAAAAACTTAGAGTTGAGAGATAATTTAAGTACCGAAGAACAGGAGGACATCATGAACTTATCACCAGCTTATCTAAAGCAACGAGAAGAGTGGAAATTAGAAGGAAAGCAAGAAGGGATAGAACAAGGTAGTTTAGAAGAACGGTATTCCATGATAACCAGTCTTCTGGAAGGGCGGTTTGGAACGCTAGATTCGGAATTATCCAGTCTGGTAGAAAAGATTGCCCAACTTCCCATCTCAGAACGCACCAGATTGCTTCTTTCTTTGGCAAATTTATCCCGCGAGGAATTGTTAGAAAGATTCAGGGAAAATTAAAACTCCAGCCCGCCCAAGCCATGAAGAATCATCCCTAAACCCTGATGGTAGTTTGTCCGAGGAAATCTCTGCCCAATCATCGCAATTTTCTTGATTCCCTACAATTTTTTCCTGTACTTAGAGTTTTTCCATACCCATTATGATAAAATATTAATAAATAATCAGGAGCAATTATGACAATTACTCCAAAATCAGAACAATTAAGCAGCGATACTTTATTAGAGCAAGAGGCTAAAACCTTGAAGACTTCCTTCCCTTCTAACTCTTCGCCAAATAGTAAAGCTATTTTTCTGCAACAGGCAGCTGCTTTAAGCGATGATAGCTCTCTGGCCGACCTAAGAGATTCTATTTACCAAGCCAGGGGACGTTCGGAAACTAACAATGATGTATCTTCTTGACACGGATACTGTAACTCATCTCCACTCAGGTAACACTAACGTTATTAATCGATTGGAAAACTTACAAGATGAGGAAGTCGCCATTATGATTGTCACCAAGATCGAAATTTTGCGCGGGCGGATAGATTATCTGCTTAAGGCTTTTTCAGGGAGTTATTTACTGAAAGCACAAGAGCTTTTCTCTCGTTCAGAAACCTTATTAAATCAACTTCTTGTAATTTTAATTGACCCAAATGCAGCCAATCAATTTGACCGCTTACAAGATATTTCTAAATTTCGCAAAATTGGCAGATCTGACCTGTTAATTGCTAGTATCGCCTTAGCTAATCAAGCCTGGCTAGTAACCAGAAATCTGCGACATTTTAGACAAATTCCTCATTTATTCTTAGAAAATTGGGTCGATTAATTCCCGTTCCGAATTGTTAGCAAGATTGGGAGAAAAGTCCGCTCAAACCATGAGTTTTCATGCCAAAATCCTGATGGTAGTTTGTCCGCTGAGGTTACTGTCATGGTCAAGTCCGGCTTTAGCACAGACGCTCCCCTGTCTGAACAGCAAGTAAGGAGTGCGTGGAGAAGTTGACCCAAAGCGCGATGAGTCTGCTAATCGCCTTGTAGAAAGCGGTTTTCTGGATGCCCAGTTCGGAACAGGTAGGGCGTTGATGAAGAGTGAGTTTCCATTCAGGCTTAAGTTTAATCAGAATGTAGAGATAAACCAGCGCCGTAGCCGAAATTAAGCCGTTTTGGTAAAGGGCGATTGCAGAAGATAGCGTAAGTTTGTAGAATTGTTGTGTCATGTTCAAAATCTCCCGTTTTGGACATCTTCCCAAAAGTCAAGTAAGCTAAACGGCTTTTACTTCGGATCACCGATATAGACTCCAAAAGGGTTATAGCTATTGGATCATGCAGGTTAAGCACCGTTTAGCTTACCAGTTGACTTTTGGGTTATCGTTTATTTAACTATGACGACTAGACGTTTAGTTGTCAAGTCGTATAGGCAACTAATAGTTAAAACTGCTAAACTAACAGGTGAGCATAGAGAGAAAAAAAATATGATCGCAACGTTAATAGGCAAGACGGAATATGAGAAGGAGAAGGAGCTTTACTTCTACAGCAACCTAGAGGCGTTAATGGCTGAAAAAGGCTTAAGCATCGCCGAACTGTCGGAGCGGACAGGTGTAGCCCAATCCACTATCAGAAGTCTGATCAGGGGTAGGCTCAAAAGGCTCGACAGTATCAGCACCGGCAAACTAACCCAGTTTTTTCAGTGCAAACTGGACGAACTCTATGCGATGAAGTGGGAGTAAGGAACGGGCGACCGCCTAACCAATACCCGTTGGAGTATTGTGGAGTTGGGGAGGCGATGCTTGTTTTAAGAGGGCAGTATGTGGTGGGGACGGTTACGGCTAAGATTGTTCAGCCTAGTCCCAATAATGTGAGCAAAATAAGATAAAATTTTCTTAAATTTAATTGAGTCGAGTTTCCCTGTCTATCTTAGTAGGAATCATCATGAAGAATCTCTTGACCAAACTCACTGCTACCGCCGCTGCTACCATTACTTTGTCAGTGGCGGCGCAACAAGCCCAAGCCATCTCTTTCAATTTTAACTGGCAAGGGGATACTGGCTATTCAGCAAGGGGGGTGTTCAGCTATAACGAAAACACCGCCCCCAATATCATTTCCGAAATTGGAGTCGGCCCGACGACTTCCTTGCAGTTCCTTTCGCTTTCAGTTTTCAATCCCGCCAACAACTTGCTCGATAGCGGTAGTTCCGTAGTCAATGGCATCTCGAACAACAACTTTTTACGATTCCAGTTTAATACCCTAACTGAAACCCTGAGTGTATTAGACACCAATACCGCCGCCTCTGGCAACAATCCCTACTACTTTATCAGTAATGCTGTCGATCCTAGCTATACTCCTGTTCCGCCTGGCAGTACCACTTTCAATCTCTTCGCGTTTTCCAGTACGAGCAGTGCAACATTTCTTGGTTCTGCATCTAGCATTCAAGTATCTATTGTACCTGAACCCAGTTCTATCTTAAGCTTATTGGCTTTGGGAGGATTAGGTGCGGGTTCTATTTTAACAAAGAAACAAAAAGGCGATACTAAATAATTGAACCTCCCAGTATCTCACCTATGCCATGAACGTCGCCAACTTTCTCCCAGTGGGACTTGCCAGCCTGACTGTGTTGGTGATTGCCC
>NZ_JADEXI010000161.1:0-8610 GCF_015207185.1 Microcystis sp. LEGE 08355
CCGATCGAGTGACCGGTTGGTCTGTCAATGGTAATTTTGTCCAACGCACCACAGCATTAACTTTTTTATCTCAAATCGGTCGGGCGAGAATCAATTAACTATAATTAGCTAGTCCCCTCCCTATCTTTCCTATTTCTTTACCGCTGCCGACTCATGAGTACATCCGTCCCGAGTTCTTCGATTCTCTTGGTGGGAATTGAGGAGAATATGGCTAAACTAGCTAGTGCAGACTTGAAAGAAGCAGGTTATCGCCCCCTGATTGTGCCTCGCCTTGATCTGGCTTTCCCAGAAGTGAAAAGTTGGCAGCCAGCGATGATTATACTCGATCGCTTCCTGGCGGCGGAGGCTGGTGTGAATTTTTGTCGTCGTTTACGTTCCCAGGGAAGTCGCGTTTATATTATTTTGTTAGTATCTCAAGAAACCCTAGAAGAACGTCTCGCCTGTTTGGAAGCGGGAGCCGACGATTATTTTCTCAAACCCTATAATTCGCCATCTTTTCTCAAATTAATCCGTTTTTACCTGCAACCTCTGGAAATTATCCACGAACAATTGCGTTTCGGTGACTTAGTATTAGATTTAGCCAGTCGTCGTCTCTCCTATAAAAACAAAAATATTGAGTTGACGATGAAGGAATTTGAACTGCTGCGCTACCTCATGACTCACCCCAAAGAAGTATTATCGAGGGATAAAATTCTGGAAAATGTCTGGGGAGACGAATTTCAAGGAGAATCAAACGTTATTGAGGTATATATTCGCTATTTACGCCTGAAGATGGAGGCTGGTGGTCAAAAACGCCTCATTCATACCGTGCGCGGTGTCGGCTACGTTTTACGGGAATCTTAACAGGAGTTAGGAGTCAGGAGACAGTATTCAGGAGTCAGGAGATTATTTTTATTTATTCTCCCCACACCCCACCAGCCTAGTCAAGGGCTGCTATTCAATCTGGATGGAGTTGGGGGAATCGATAGGAGGGGTGGAACTTCCCGGAGTGATAGTTTGACGGTATTGGCTATAAAGACGGTCGCGCCAAGCAAAAAAGCCCTCGTAGGCGCTATTATCGGCTAACCCCGGAATCCCCTTGCCTTGCAATTCCCTGGGTAAGTTGAGATAGGAACCCTGGGGAAACTGAAGCAGTACACTTAATCCCGCCACGGCTAAATCGGCTAAACTGGGCTGATCACCGACTAAATAGGGACGATTGGTTAAAATGAGGTTCAAAGCCTCTAAATCCTGTTGTAGCCCCTTTTTCGCCGTATTGATAGCATCTTTTCCCAGACCTACACCCGCCCCCAAAATATCAATTAATTCCCCCGGCATGGAACCCAGCAACAAGCGCATAAAACCGGGAGTTTCCCGGGGTAAAAAAGCGGTACGAAAGTTTTGATTTTGGGCAAAAGCGCCGAGAAAAGCGGTTCTTCCTTTTAATCCCAGGGATTCATCGGCCCATTCTTCGATTAATAAACATTGACCCCGTTGGAGGGGGTCTGTGGGGATAATTGGTTTTTCAGGATACTTGCGATCAAGATAAAAAGCAATCTCGGTCGAGTCGGCGATATAAGTATCACCATCCTTGAGGACCGGGACCTGGCGCTGTCCGGAAAGACGGAATAATTCCAATTGTCCCACCCCTGGCACCACGTCCCTTTTTTTATAGGCAAGACCTTTATAGTCGAGGATGAGACGGACTTTCTCACAATAGGCAGATAATTCAAATTGGTAGAGTTCTAGCATAGGATGATATGGCCTCTCGATAAATCAGTTTCTCCCTGATTACTCTAACCCTATCGGGCATCAATCGCCTAAACCTAAAGACTTTACTCCGATTTTACTCAAACATTTGTACTAAAAACGAGAAAGGCGAAAAAATAATCGTTTGCTAATTTTAGGGACCAGATCCAGCAAACCCAACTGAATAGCTCCACGCTTTTAGGCTAGAATATCTTCGAGTGCCAGAAGAGCCGGAATAACTTATATAGGGTCTGCTGAAAAAGTTTTTCGTGGGGGTAGGGTGTGGGGTATAGGGTGTAGGGTTTTACCGATTTTCAGGTGGTCAACTACCTAATTTTCAGGGAAAAAGCACCTGAATTTTCCCCCCGATCCCCGCAATGGCTGGCACTTTTTGAGGGGAAAAAAGTCTAAAAGTCCTATCCAACAAGGTTTTTAGATTTATTCAGCAGACCCTATATATTCTGGCAAGCTGACTTGCGAGAGGCCAATAGCATACCGCTATAGTAGAGGAGGCGTGCGAGGGCTGGCTCCTTTCTCGGATCAGAGGTTACTATGCAATTATCCATCGAAGTTTTTAATGATGTAGTTCACTATCTCGACAGCCACGAAGAAAAATTACGGATAAAAAAATTAATCTTTTGTATCTGTAAAAAATCTTGGGAAAATGATCCTAATATTTTGAACAGTGTGGCTATGGAAGACTTGGTGAAGGAGTTAGTGGAACTTAAAACAAGTAAAGAACAATTAACTTTTTCTGTTTATAAGTTAGTTAAAACCCTCAATCGTCCTAAAGTTTATCTGGGAGTAGCAACGGTTATTATCGAGCAAATCAGTCAATTATATAGTAATATTGCTGCCGCCTACGACAATCAATTATTACCAGTGGAACCGGAAGTTAACCCTAGCTTCACCAACGTTAATAATGATGTCAACAACGAGGAAGATAATTTATTAAGACAGGTGGTTAGTAGCCTAGAAAATCATCGAGAGACGGCGAGAATTCAAAAATTAATGTTTGCCGCTTGTAAAAATCGTTGGGAAAACGATCAAGCGGTGATTAATAATTATGGCTTAAAAAATATTGTTTTAGAACTTCAGCGAAACAATCCCAATTTCCTAAGCTTGCGACAAACTCTCAAGCAAGTTGCCAAAAATATTAATAAAAAAGCTCTCTACCTAGCCCTAGCCGATATTATTCTTACCCAGCTAGAGCCTCTCTACGATACTGATAACGATGACGAAGAAGAGGATAATGAGTCAAAAAGTCAAATCTTGAACACTCAAATAGTTCATCTAAAGAATGATTCTGATTCTGCGGCTAAAACCACATCTTTCTCCCCCTCTAGAAGTGAACCTGTGGATTTTTCCTCTTCGAGCATCAATCTAAATGAACCGCAATTAGTCATGGAATTGCCCTTTGCCGAGCCGGCTTCCTCAAATAACAACCCCAATAATTCCCCACAAATTCCCGCCTACGACCCCTTTGAAATTCGTTTAGAAATTTTCCAGTATGCTAATCCTTTACGAGCCAAAATATTGATTTTCTCGCTCCTATTTCATCCTTGGGATCGGAGCGGTCAAGATTGGTCAACTCTGCGAAGTTATACCCTAGAAGATTTACTACAACAACTCATCGAAAGTGGGAAATCTCTCAAGGATATCGAAATTCAACTATACAATATTGCTCAAACCCAAATGGATACGGATGCTAACGTTCAAACCGCCAGTATTCTGGTGCAAACTTTACAAAAAATTCTTTAATTTTTTATCCAAATTTATCTGGACATTCTACCTATGAAACCCAACGAATTAATTGAACGTTATGCCGCAGGAGAAACTCAATTTAGTGGCTTAAAATTACCAGGAGTTAATTTAGTTGGTGCTGACTTAATTGGCATTGTTTTAAATGAAGCAGATCTGCACGGAGCCAATCTTCTCTTTACCTATCTTAACCGGGCTAATCTCGCTCAAGCTAATCTTGTGACAGCTAATTTAAGCGGTGCTAGTCTCAACCAAGCTGACTTAAATGGGGCAGATTTACGCAGTGCCAATTTACACGGATCGATGCTACAAGGTGCGAATCTTCGTGATACCGATATAACCCTAGCGACGTTACTTGATGCTAACTTAATCGGGGCGGATTTACGGGGGGCTGATTTAAGTGGTGCTAACCTCACTGGTGCTTGTTTGCGGGGAACAAATATGCGTCAGGAAAAGAAAAATCATAACACTAATTTACAAAGTGCTAATCTCTATCGCGCCGACCTGCAAGGGGCTAATATGAAAGGGGTTGATCTGGTGCGTGCAAATCTAGTAGGAGCCAATTTAAAGGAGGCTAATTTGTGCAATGTTGACCTCAGAAAAGCGGATTTAACTAATGCTAATCTCCAAGATGCTTTACTTACTGATGCTAATTTAATCGGGGCGCATTTAGTGGGGGCAAATCTAGCGGGAGCCAATTTAGTGCGTTCAAAAATGACCGATACGGAAGCAATGCAGGCAAATTTCCATAGTGCAATTATGACTCAAATAAAATTTGATCGAGCTAATCTTAGTCAAGCTAATTTTCAAGCAGCAAGAATGAATCATGCTGACTTAAGAAGGGCTAATCTTTCAGGAGTTAATTTCAGCGAAGCTGACTTAATCGATGCTTTCTTTGCTAGAGCAAATCTCACCGGTGCCGATTTAAGTAATGCTAATCTAACTCGTGCCGAGTTAATGAGTGCTAATCTGATGGGAGTTAACTTCCGCGGTGCAATTATGCCCGATGGCCGGATTAATAATTAAAATTAATAAAGATTGTTGTTAGCAGTTATTCTGGTATAATTTAGGGGTAGAATTGAGGGTAGTATTATGGTTGAGCCAGCAATTATTACAGAAGATATGGGCAAAATTTACACCAGCATTACAGTGATCAATCGCGCCGATCAAATTTTAGCGGCGGCGGCTGTAATTTCTCCGGAACAAATTCGCTCTCTTACCCTAGAAAATGTCTTGGTGGATACGGGAGCAACTACTCTTTGTCTGGTGCCGGAAGTAATCTCCCGCTTGGGTTTACAGCTTTTAAAAGAAGTAGATGTGGCTACGGCTAAAGGGATAGGAAAAGCGAGAATTTTTCGCGATGCTACCTTGATTATTGCGGGACGGGAAGGGACTTTTGAATGTTTGGAATTACCTGGAGGTCAAAACAACTTATTAGGAGTAATTCCTTTAGAAGCTTTGGGATTAGAACCAGATCTTCGCAGCCAAAAACTACGAGTTTTACCCACAGAATCTAACGAGACTTATTTAACAATTTTATCGAACAAAATAGCTCTATAAAATTACTTTTTGTCTGACTGTTCCGGCTCTTTCAGCTATAGCGATAACCTCGATTTCTTGACCAGAAACTCCCTTAATCACCCATTCCACCGTACAGCGATAATCTAAACCATGAGCGAGGCTACTATATACTTTATTTGATCGCCCTTCTAAGTGACCGATTTCCTGCTCTAATTTTCCCACTATTAAACTCACCTCATCGGCTAAATTTAACTTGACTTGAATGGGACGAACAATCTTTCTTTCCAGTGCCTTTTTACTGGTATAAGTGGGTAAAAATCCCTGATTTTCTAACTGTAAAACCAGATGATAAATACCATTTCCCTCCGACTTAAGATCAAGACGAGAGATAGCTAAAAGAGGTGACATTAAAGCATGGGCAATAGTAAACTGACATTGTTTCTCACATAAATCCGGTAAATACTTTTCTGGGGCATTTTGCCAGACATTTTTAAAGTCCCAACCGCCAATTTCCACCTCTCCCAATTGGGGGTGATCAAAACTTTGCCAATTAATAAAACCCTCTCCCGCCAAATTCTCATCATTCCAACGCTGTAACTTCAATTCATCTTCCAAAGGATGCCAGCGAAACCATTGAATATAATCATCTTTTTTCACTCCCGCTTGGGTGGGTGCATCCCATAACTCCACCGTAAAACCATACCAACCAAAATGATCGTAACCGTAATCATCCATGGCACCGTTAGTCACTTCTTTGGGATGATAACGAAAATCGTGATAGACAGAAACGCATTCATAACCAGTCATTGCTTTTCCCTTGTCAGCAATATATTTATACATTTCTAAGTCTTCCACGGGGAAATATTCATCGGGATGGGTGCTATAGGGACGCAACATGACTGCTGAATAGGTATGATAGGTAACGAAGCCATTAATATTAGTGTTATTTGCCCAAAATTCGGCTTCTGCACGGGTTTCTGGCTCGGAAAAGGGAAAATCTCCGGCCCCCTGTTGCTCCCCTTCAGGAACCCAATAAACGGGGTAATTGCGGTTAAAATCCAGGCCCTCTAGGGTGGGGGCAGTGGTAAAATTATAGCCATCGTAATCGCGGATTAAACCTTCGGTGAGCAAAGTGTAAAAAGTTCCCTCAAATTCCTCCGGTTCGCGACGCGCCATAATGCGAGGATCTTGTTCAGAAATTTTCCAAGCGCCACAGGTATCTTTTTGGCGCATTTGTAGGATTAAACCATCGCCGTTAATATCTTCAGGATATAGCCCTGGTTTCTCATCCGTGTGGGGATAGGGGCGAATACTCGATCGTAACAGATAGGGAGTAGTGAGATATTTTTCCGCTCCATCCACGGCTAATCGCGGCAAAATATAGACAGTGTAATGGTCAAGAAGTCTGGTAATTTGGGAATTATGACCGTATTGGCGCAAAAGATGGGAGATAGTGTAGAGAGCGACGGCAGAGCCTGTTACTTCCCCCGCATGGGTGTTAGCATCGATCCAATAGGCAGGTTTTTCTAAATAATGGCCTGTGGCTTGATTTGTTAGGGTAGTTAACCAGATATCTCGATTTTCGTAGCTTTTACCGATCGAGGTGAGGCTAATTAAATTAGGATAGGATGACGCTAGGTTTTTGAGGAAAGAAACTAATTCGGCGTAGGGGTAATAGTGGCTAAAATCAAACATAATCTTCTGCAACTAAAAAAAAGGAGTCTCGGCTTAATTTGAGAAAATATAGGACAATAACAGTAAAAACTATGGATAGTCAAGATATTGCTCGCTATATTGAAGAAACTAACGGTATTTCTAAGCCTTGGCTGTTGGTGCAATTACGTCTCAAAAAACTGCAAGAACGTCGCGCCAGTCTTTCCCAACAGGAATATATTCAAGAATTGGATGATATTCAGCAAGACTTAATGAAATTGGGCGAATGGTGGCGAGGGATTGAGTCAGAAGTCTTTAACCCCTAAGCGGTGGCGATAATCTGTAATACTCGCGGTAAATCCTCAAATTCGCCGATGATGCGTTTCACTGGTTGCGGCCAAACCCGGACTAAAGTGGGAATAGCAGAGACATGATTAGATTCCGCTTGTTCTGGATGCTTAGAGATATCGATCACTTTCAGGGTATAGGGATGGTGTAATTCTCGCTCTAGAAGCTGATGGATCGATTCTAGGGTGTGTTTAGTATTGGCATTATTACCGGAGACAAATAACCGCAAAACATAACCCTTGGGACTAGGGTTAGTATAGTCAGAGTCAGCAGTAATCCCTGAAGTGGTTGGGGGGCGCTCCTGATAACGGAGAATCAGATCGTGGGATTGCCAAAGTTGGGGAAACTGCTGACGATAGGTTTCTAAGATAGTGGGATTAGAGGATTGTTCCTGCCAAGGTACGGTAAACCAAGCTCGATCATCCGTGGCGAAAATAGCATTTAATAAAGGCTGATAGCGACGGACAAGGGGATAGACTTCGGCTCTAGTATGAATACGGTGACTGTAGGGATCTCGCCAGCGATCGATGGTAGCAGTAAAACTAGGAACTAAAAAATGGGGGGGTTCTGGCAACCCTAAAGCGGACTGGAGAGCAGCACAGAGATTCAGATGCCAATGAGTTTGTTTATCAGGATCGATACAGTAAATCAGGTCGCCCCCGGGGGTAAACAGGGCGATGCCTTTAAAAATATCGGGCAACACAATCGCGGAAGTGGTCACTTGAGGGGTTCCCCTAGGGAATCAATAGGAGCTTCTATTTTTCTAGACTACTCAACTCTTGACCCCTCAAGGATTTCCTTCAGGGTTTTTCTAGATTCTACCCCGCAGCATCATCGCCATTTCATTGGGAACCGGGGACATTTCCAGGGCGACCTCATCGCTAATCCGTCCCTCTTGATAGAGGTTAAACAGAGATTGATTAGTGGTAATCATGCCATGGTATTCGCCATCTTTCATTAATTCGAGAATTTCGTCATTTTTGCCGCTGCCAATGTAATCTTTGACGGTTTCTGTGTTGACGAGAATATCGTGAAAAGCGGTCCGTTTACTGTCGGTGGTACGACATAAACCCTGGGAAATAATACAAACCAGGGATTCTGCGATCGCCACTTGCATCGATTCCCTTTCCTCGGCGGTATAAAGAGTTAAAATCCGCTCCAGAGTTTTAACGGCACTGTTGGTGTGCAGGGTTCCCATGACTAAGTGACCGGTTTGGGCAGCTTTCAGGGCCGTATTAACGGTGGATTTGTCCCGCATCTCCCCCACCAGAATAATATCTGGGTCTTCCCGCAAAGAGGCTTTTAGGGCATTATCGAACTCATGGGTGTGTATTCCCACTTCCCTTTGTTTGATCAAACTGCGACGACTTTGATGGACAAATTCGATCGGGTCTTCGATGGTGATAATATGTTTGGCGTGTTCTTTATTGATGTAATCGATCATGGCTGCGAGGGTGGTGGATTTCCCTGAACCCGTCGGACCGGTGATTAAAATCAATCCCTTCTGCACATCGCACACATTCCGGAACACAGCCGGTAAGCCCAATTGTTCCATAGTGAGGATTTTCAGGGGAATTAGACGCAAAACCATCCCAGGAC
>NZ_JADEXI010000162.1:0-8557 GCF_015207185.1 Microcystis sp. LEGE 08355
GTATATACCCGTGATAGCTTTCCTTCTGAATGGGCAATGACACAAAATAATCTGGGGGTTGCTTATAGTAATCGCATCAGAGGGGAAAAAGCAGAAAATTTAGAGTTAGCTATTGTTGCTTATAACCAGTCATTAGAAGTATATACTCGTGATAGCTTTCCTGAACAATGGGCAATGACACAAAATAATCTGGGCAATGCTTATAGTGATCGTATCAGAGGGGAAAAGGCAGAAAATTTAGAGTTAGCTATTGTTGCTTATAACCTGTCATTAGAAGTATATACCTGTGATAGCTTTCATTATGAATGGGCAGGAACACAAAATAATCTGGGGAATGCTTATAATAAGCGCATCAGAGGGGAAAGGGCAGAAAATTTAGAGTTAGCTATTGTTGCTTATAACCTGTCATTAGAAGTATATACCCGTGATAGCTTTCCTTCTGAATGGGCAATGACACAAAATAATCTGGGCAATGCTTATAGTAATCGTATCAGAGGGGAAAGGGTAGAAAATTTAGAGTTAGCTATTGTTGCTTATAACCTGTCATTAGAAGTATATACCCGTGATAGCTTTCCTTATGAATGGGCAACGACACAAAATAATTTGGGGACTGCTTATAGTGATCGCATCAGAGGGGAAAGGGCAGATAATCTAGAGATGGCGATCGCAGCTTATAACCTGTCTTTAGAAGTAAGAACCCCGACTGCTTTCCCCATAGATTGCTTACAAACAGGACGAAACTTAGGAGATACTGCTAACCTGATCGAAGACTTGGAAACCGCCATCAAAGGCTACAACTTAGCCATCGAAGCAGTAGAAAATATCCGACTCGAAGCCTTAAACCCCCAACGACAACAGGAAATTCTCTCCGATGCAATGGATGTTTATCATGGCATAGTTCAATCCTATCTCAACCTCAATCAACCAGATCGCGCCTTAGAATACGTTGAACGCAGCAAAACCCGCTATCTAGTCCAATTGCTTACTGATCGAGATATCTATCCTAAAGGTAATATCCCCCAAACTATTATTACCGAATTAGATCGCCTCCGTCGTGCCATTATTGGGGAAGAACAACAGTTAGCCATCCAAGAACAAACCCGCAATCGGGGAGAAATTTTAACCCTAGATCAACAAAGACAACCCATCTTAAATGACTATACTCACCTCAATCAGTTAAAACAAGAATTAAATCAACTCATTGACCGTGAAATAACCCCCATAGATCGCGCTTTTAGCTTAACTCAAAAGGTTCAAACCATTACCTTAAGTGAGATTCAATCCTTGATCGATGAACAAACCGTCATTTTAGAATGGTATATTGCAGGGGATAGAATTATGGCGTTTATTGTTACTGCTGAAGGTTTGATCCCCCCTAACCCCCCTTCAAAAGGGGGGAATTTGGATTTGAATGAGAGTGAGGTAAAAGGGGTTAAAATTTGGCAATCTTCAACAACAGTTCGAGACAAATTGATTAATTTTATTGAAAATTATCGTGAAGCATACGAAAATAATAAAACAGAGTGGATTAATAATCTTAATTCTTGTTTAAATGAACTATCAGAAATTCTCCAGATTGATGAAGTTTTAGAACTGATTCCTAAATCTTGCTCTCGTCTCATCCTAATTCCCCATTGGTTTTTACATATTATTCCCCTTCATTGTTTACCCCTAAAAAATGGACAATTTCTCTATCAACGCTTTACTAAAGGTGTAGGATACGTTCCCAGTTGCCAACTTTTAAAACTGGTAAAATTATCACAGCGAGAAAACTTTACTCGTCTTTTTGCCATTAAAAACCCCACCAGAAAAGACCTAAAACCTCTCTTAGGTGCAAATCTAGAAATCGAGAGAATTAGTCAAGGATTTGCTGCAGAAAAAACCATTATTATTGGGGAATTAGAAGCATCAGAACAAACCCTAGAAAATCGTCGTCAAGAGTTACAAGCATCTCATTGTATTCACTTTTCCTGTCATGGTAAATTTGATAATGAATCCCCTAGAGATTCCGCTTTAATGTTGGCAGATCCAGATGGTAACTTAGGAGAATTAGCTAACCTAACCCTAGCAGAAGTCTTTGAAAAATTTGACTTAAGAGAATGTCGTTTAGTCACTTTTTCTGCTTGTGAAAGTGGTATAATAGAAAGTAAAGCTGATAGTATTAGTGATGAATATGTGGGTTTACCCAGTGGTTTTCTATTTGCAGGTAGTTCTAGTGTTGTTAGCACCCTTTGGACAGTAGATCCCCTAGCAACCACGTTATTTATGGCTAAATTTTATCACGATCTTAAACGGATTTCTATCCGAGATGAAGGAAGTATCGCTATTGTTTTAAATCATACTCAAACTTGGTTAAGAACATTGAACAGTAAAAAATTAGCCAGAATTAAAAATAGTCAAAAATTCCAGCAATTACTCGATCGAGTCTTTGAGAGTAAACGGGATAGAAGAAAATTCCAAGACTTATTAGAAGCTGCGGTTAAACGTGAACCCTATCCCTTTGCCAATCCCTATTATTGGACAGCATTTATCGCTACAGGGATTTAATCTATTGTTCCTTGAGAATACAATTAAGTTGAGGTATTCTCCCCCCTTTTTAAGGTGGGTTGGGGGGGATCACTTTGATTTAAGAATCAGGATAATTTTGACAAAATTTATCCAGTCCTTGATCCTGATACCATTTTTCTTTATTCGCGTCACAACGAATGAAGGTTTGGCAAGCATTCGAGCGTGGATGTCTGTCATGGATTTAGAAATTTGGTATGAATATAAACAGCAACTATAGCAGATAAAATTCCCGCGACTTGCGGAGGACACATCAAATATCCTACAATAATACCTGTTAAAGTAGGGATAAGTGCGGGTAAATATTTTTCTCGCAACTTCGGTTGACAAATAGAATCACGACATTTATTAAGAACAATAACAAACCAACGAAAATCAGCATTATCTTCTACCCCTTCAATCCCGTTACGAGTGGCAATAGACTCAGCAGCATCTGCTAAATCTCCCTCCCATTCCTCAATAACATCAAGTGCAATTAAAGCGTTCTCATTGTCCGCAAATTCAATACGGTACTGAGCAATTTTTTCCGGTGTTAACTGCGTTGCGTCTGACATAATACCATCCTTAAAGCTAAAACCAATTTTTTCCCATTATCTCACCTTATAATCGTCTCGTCGCTAACGGTTTTGACTTTACCGATGGCAAGTTAATCCCATCAAGATTAGCTTAGAAGACTAAGAAGAAGCGAATTTTTTGGGGTGAGAATTTACTTTTGTCAAAAATCATTACATATTCGCAACAAAATACACTTTTTTGAGCAAATTAATATACCATACTTAGACAAGGCGATAAATTATTTTGTCCCAAGAATTACGCGCTAAACTTATCTCCTGTTATCCCCAAAGTCAGGAAAAAGAGGAAGTCTTAATGAAAATGATTTCTGAACATTAATCAATTGAGGATAGGGAGAGGTTGCTAACGGTCAATATTGCCACCTGAATCGCTTTTTCGATAGCCTGTTGTTTGCTTTCTAAACTAATCCCTTCCTCTTTGCTTCTTTCGGCAATCACAGCACAAATACAAGCGGCAGTAAATCCATAAACCCCCGCCATTTTCAATAAAGTTCCCGCTTCCATTTCATAATTGAGAATATTTAAACGTCGATATTCTTCCGTAATTCCCTCTAAATGGCGCTGAAGATAAGGGTTAGCAGACGACAGGATTCTTTCCTGTCCTTCATAAAAACTATCCACAGAAGCGGTAATACCGACATGATAATTTACTCCCAAAAATTGAGCCGATTTGACTAGAGCAACTGTCAAAAAAGGATCCGCCACTGCGGGATATTCCGGAGGAGCAATATCATTAGCTGCACCTTGCCTACATAAAGCCGCTTGCGAGATAATAATATCACCAATTTTTATTCTATTTTGAATTGCGCCACAAGTACCGATACGAATAATAGTTTTAATTCCCACCTGTATTAATTCATTAACCACAATACTCAAAGATGGCGCACCCATGCCACTGGTAGCCAGAAGAATTGGGGTAGAATTATCTAGGTAGCCAAGATAACTATTTAATCCGCGATAATCCGATAGTAAACGTGCATTTTGTAAATAAGTTTCAGCAATATAGCGCGAGCGTTCTGGTTCCCCCGATAATAGGGTGATAGTCGGTTTTACTGTGCCTAAATCCTCACTGCTAAAGTTGAGATGATAGGGTTTTTGGTGAGATAAGTTATTGGACATTGAAGTGAACTAAATACTGAAAAAAGGTAAGGAATTGAGGCTCTTCGGTTTTTGTTATGCAATGGACGGGGGTTATAAGGGATGGAACCCTTATATAGAAAGGCATTTAGCGATTTTTGTCAATTGTTTTTGCTCTAGAGCGAACTAATCAATTAAGTCTCTTGCCAGATAAGGGTTTAGTCGATTTATGCCCCCCTATCGAACCATACCAAGTAACGAAGAACCGGAATTGATTTTCCTTACCTAAGAATTGTACACTTTTGACAACAAATTTACACTTTTGCAGACTCTTTAACTAACTTATCCCAACCCAATTCCTTGAGGTTATTGTTGCGACGCAGGGGACGAGTAGCTAACTCTAAAATATCTCGCGCATTGGTAAAACCGTGGATTTGAGCAAATGTAAATTCTACCGACCATTTAGTGTTAATTCCCCGCGCTTCTAAGGGATTTGCATGGGCCATTCCTGTAATCACTAAATCAGGTTTTAACTCGTAAATGCGCTGAATCTGATTGTAGTTATCAGGTTTTTCGATAATTTTCGGGATGGGAACACCCATATCATTACAGGTTTTTTCTAGTAATGCTAATTCGGCCGCTTGGTAGCGTTTATCCATGTAAGGAATACCGATTTCATCACAAGTCATCCCGCAACGAATTAGGAAACGTGCCAGAGAAATTTCTAGTAAATTATCCCCCATAAAGAAGACCGATTTACCGCGCACAAGTTGCAGATAATCCTCTAAACTTTCCCAAATTTTTGCCTCTCTTTCTTCTAATCCCTGCGGTTGTACTCCCAAAACCGAACAGATTTTTTCTATCCAAGCGCGGGTTCCATCCGGACCGATGGGAAAGGGTGCGCCAATTAATTTACACTTACGACGACGCATTAAAGTGGTGGCAGTTCGTGATAGAAAAGGATTGACACCAGCGACATAATAACCTTCTTCAATTACCGGTAATTCGGTAAAGCGTTTGGCTGGCAACCAACCATCTATTTTAACTCCTTGTTTTTTCAATTCTAGGGTTAAATTAGTCACAATCGGGTCGGGAACAGAACCAAATAAAACTAAAGGAGGATGGTCTTTATATTCCGATTCTTCCTGTTTAATTTCTTCTTTTTTCCGTCCAAAAGTTAAGAGTTTTTGGATGGCATTCCGTTCTTCTTTTTCATCTTCGTGCTTAACTTTTTCGGGACATTTATGCACCATGGCAGCGAGGACGGTATCTTCACCTTGAGTAAAGGCATAATCTAAACCATTAGCGCGCGCTGTCACGATAGGAATACCGATTTCTGACTCTAGTTTCGGTGCTAATCCTTCTAAGTCCATTTTGATGATTTCGGTGGTACAAGTACCGATAAAAACGATAACGCTAGGGTTTCTATCTCGTTTAATTTGTAAGCAGAGGCGTTTTAGTTCTTCGTAGTCTTTTAGTTGAGCGGAAATATCCCCTTCTTCTAATTCAGCCATAGCATAACGCGGTTCGGCGAAAATCATCACCCCCATAGCATTTTGCAGGAAGTAACCACAGGTTTTTGTGCCGATAACAAGGAAGAAACTATCTTCGATTTTTTGGTATAACCAAGCAACACAGCTAATCGGACAAAAGGTGTGATAGTTGCCGGTTTCACAATCAAATTGTAAAGCGCTCGGTTCTTGAGTGGCAGTCATGTTTTTAGGTTCTCCTTTAACTTGGTTTATTTAGGTTTTCTCGTTTTATCTGTTCTCTAATCTTTTGTAGTTTACTATCTTCTGATGGATTAAAAATTTCTAGTTTCTTCTTCTGACGGATCAAAATTCAATCCTCAGACTTCTACCAGTTTGTCCCCATCGGAATTAAGCTGACAAAAGAAATACATACATACTGATAACTTAGGTTCTAAAGCTGCATCGAGTTGGGTGGTGGGCCCGTGGGTAGGGTGGGTTAGGCGACGATAAGTTAGGCTATTAACTAATAAGTTAATTATTCGCCGTAACCCACCCAGAAAAAGAGTTTATTGGTGGTTATTGGTGGGTTACGCTGTCCCTAACCCACCCTACAAAATAATCTAAACCATCATCAGGTCTAATTCCGCCTCGGCGTTAACTTTCGGTTTATCGGCATTAAGATAGAAATCCGATAATAAAGTGAATAATTCCCGGTCGGCAGATTCTTTGGGAATAACTCCTTCTGGTTTGGCTAAAATCTGATCGGCAATGTTGAGATAATAGTCACAAACGTAACTTAACATCGGATCCTTGTCGGCCATTTCAAAGAGAGTTTGACCTTTAACTCTGGAGACGCGAATATCTTCAATTAAGGGTAAAACTTCTAACACTGGCATGGGAACATGATCCACATATTTATTAATTAAATCGCGTTTTGAGGTGCGATTACCAATTAATCCGGCTAGTCGCAGGGGATGGGTGCGCGCTTTTTCACGGACGGAAGCGGCGATGCGATTGGCGGCAAAAAGAGCGTCAAAGCCGTTATCTGTGACAATTATGCAGTAATCGGCGTAATTTAAGGGTGCGGCAAATCCTCCACAGACCACATCCCCCAAAACATCGAACAAAATCACGTCAAATTCATCAAAAGCGTTCAATTCTTTTAATAATTTCACCGTTTCCCCGACGACGTAACCGCCACAACCGGCACCGGCCGGGGGTCCCCCCGCTTCCACGCATTTGACACCACCGTAACCTTCATAGATAACGTCTTCTGGCCAGATGTCTTCGTAGTGAAAATCTTTTTCTTGTAGGGTATCAATGATTGTGGGAATAAGAAAGCCTGTCAGGGTGAAAGTGCTATCATGCTTGGGGTCACAGCCTATTTGTAGGACTTTTTTGCCTCTTTTGGCTAAAGCAGCCGAAATATTACAGCTTGTTGTCGATTTACCGATGCCACCTTTTCCGTAGACTGCGAGTGTTAAAGGCATGGAAGTTCTCCTAAATGTACGCTTGAATGGTGAGTTTGTTTATCAGTGCTTCGATCGCAATTATTGACCATCTCCCCACTCCTTGGCAAGAGGCTCAATTTTTATCTGCTATAGCTATAGTGAGAATAAAATCGTAAAAACTAGATAAATAATTTCTTAGAGCTTATAGAGTTTCTGAAATCTGCAAAAACTTATAAAAACAGTTTTATTTCTATATTTAATATAAATACAAACAATAAACAAAAAACCGCCAAAGCTTTACAAAAACTCGATAAACAGGGTTTTACCGTGCCAAACCGGGACAAAAAAGGTCAAGATAGAGGCAGTCTAGAGACCGATGTCAGATTTTCGTGAATAATCATTACAATTTTCCCAGTCAGCAGATTAAATAAATCGATCCTGAGAAGGATGCCGAAAAAATCTGTAGTACAATTAGAACAAAGTACCTCTAGGGTTTCCCATGCGAGTTAAGCAAAAAACGCTGACTACACTCTTATTAGAGAATAAAGCTCCTAAATATCGTCCTTTTCTGGCGTTTTTTCTCGCTGGGTTTCCCTTGCTCTTTTTAGCCTATGTGGTTTCTTTCCAGCGCGCATATCTCGACTGCATTCGGTTAGACACAAAAAGGATAGATTGTCAATATGTCCAAGAGTATAATTTTCCTGTTTCTAGTCGGGAAAATTTTTCTTTAACTCACATTAAAGCTACGGCTGTCTATCAGGAAGTTTTTATCAGTGTTGAGCAGAAAAAAACTGTTAATAACACGGTTTTATTGGTCGGAAGAAATAACCATCTCTACATCGAGAATTTTCGGGATGTGCAGTCAGCTAGTGATTTTAAAACCCGATTTGAGAGTTTTGTGAATATACATCAAACTCAGGAAATTATTGCAAAAAGTCCCCTAGATACCTTGTCAGCACTGCTAGAACACCACCATAATTATCCCTATTATCTCTGGGGTATGTTATGCTTATTGTCAGGTCTGTTATTACTTTATGATGTCAGCTATTGGGAGAGTTATGTCTTTAATCAGGGTACCGCTACCCTAACCCGTAGGCGACAACATTTAACTTTTAGAAGTGAAAGTGATTATCTTCTAGAGAGAATTGTTGAGGCAAAAGTAGAAGAGTACAAAGGCTTTTTGGGGTCTAATTACCGACGGATTATTTTAACCTTATCCAACGGGGAAAAAATTATCCTCAATTGCCGGTTATTGGAATCTATCAGCAACGGAAAAAGGGAAGAAAAAATCCTGGCAATGATTGCCGAAAAGTTAAACTTAACTCAAGAGTAAGTGTTAATCTAAGTAAATGCGCTCAAATTCTAGCTATTTAAAGTCTCTTTTTCTCGGTTTCCTATTAGTGACCGTGTTAGTTTATAT
>NZ_JADEXI010000163.1:0-8527 GCF_015207185.1 Microcystis sp. LEGE 08355
TTGGGTCATCAAATCTAATTGAGATATGCCAACGTCCAGAAGGATGTAATCTGACTGTTACTGTGCTTGGTTCACAGCTTTCTGGTATTTGTCTTGACCATCGAATAGGTAAAGGTTCTGTGCATTTAGCTAAATAGATTTGTCTGTCTTTAAATTTAAAAGCAGATTTGGTAAATTCGGCACTTCCTCCCTGATGTTTTTTCTTAAAGTTAGGATACTTAGTACGACCAGCAAAGAAGTTAGTAAAAGCTGTTTGTAAATGTCTTAACCCTTGTTGTAAGGGTACACAGCTTACTTCATTGAGAAAGTTTAATTCTTCTTGCTTTTTCCAATCAGTTAGCATTGAAGAAGTTTCAGCATATCCTACTCTTTCTTGCTTTTCGTACCAAGCTTGTGTTCGTTCGTGGAGAGCTTTGTTGTAAACTAATCTTACACAGCCCAAAGTGCGCCGCAATAGCGACTCTTGTTCGGGTGTTGGGTAAAATCGAAACGAATAGGCTTTTTCCATACCTCACGTTTTAGCATATATTTCGTAAATGTGCTAATATTTAACAGTAAAGCCGTCGTTCTACGACGGGGTTTCAGACCCAAATTTTCGATGAGCGATCGCAAAGACCCAGAAAAACTCGCCGCGGAAAATAGGGACGATAACCCCGAAAATAACGGTAAAGCCGGTTTATCGCCCCCCGATGCCTCCGAATACGTCTCCTCTTTATCTTCCCGTAATCCTCTGCGTCAGCGCATCCTAGTATTAAAAGATCTTCGACCGGGTAACGCGGGGTTATTACTGGCCCCCCTGATGGTGATGACCATCGGCCTCGTCTTTAGCTGGGACTGGTTAGGCTTTTCTGGGGCGATAGTAGCGATATTAATATCTTTACAGGTGATTTTACCCTCTATTCGCCAGTGGATCGCCCATTATCTCACCCCCTCTGAACGTCAGACCGTTTTCGCTTTTATCGTTTTTATAGCCGCTCTGGCCGGATTAGGGAAATATTTAGGAGTTTACAATCGCATATTGCGATGGTTAGAGAGTTTTAAATACGATGAGTTCGGTTCCTGGGCCGAGTGGGTGGGGGCCTTGGGACAGATTATGATCGCCGTGTTAGCCGTCTATGTGGCCTGGGAACAGTACGTTATTTCTAAGGATTTAACCATACAACAAAATCGCATTACCCAACAACAGACGATCGATTCCTATTTTCAGGGGATTTCCGATCTAGCCTTGGATGAGGAGGGATTTTTAGAAGATTGGCCCCAGGAAAGAGCGATCGCAGAAGGTCGCACCGCTTCCATCCTCAGCAGTGTCGATGCCTCTGGGAAAGCGAAAATACTGCGTTTTTTGAGTCAATCGCGGCTATTATCACCGATTAAACGCGATCGTTATCTGGGCCGACCGATTCTAGACGGGGAAGGGGGTTATGCGGAGGATCGAGAGTTCGGTACAAGAGTAGTACAATTGGGGGTAATGTTAGCAGGGGCCGACATTTCTGGACAGGATCTGCGCTGGACGGATTTAAGCGAAGCGAATATGGTGCGGGCCGATTTAAGTTATGGCGATTTGGTAAAAGCAAATTTATCCCGGACAATTCTCTACGAAGCCAATTTAAGAGGGGCAGATATCAAAGGGATGCGTTTATTTTATGGTTCCCTAGAAAATGCTACCCCCCGCAGTCGTACCGTTCCCCCCAATTATGACACTGGAGAACACACGGGAGCAGTGGTAGAAAATGTCAATTTTACCGGGGTGAAAAACATGAGCGAGGAACAACGTCACTATTGTTGTCGTTGGTGTGGGGAAAAGTCGCGGGCAACCATTCCGGGGGGATGTGCTGATATTGCCAATCTTTTGGGCCGATAATTAGGGTTGGCTGAATAATGGTAAAACCCTTGTTGGATAATATCTTTAGGCTTTACTCAATTGATAATTTTCCACCCCAACGATCCTGGGGGATAAAAGTCCGCTCTAGATTAATTTTTGCCACGGGTTCTGTGAGGGTAAATTCTCCCGATTCGATCAGTGCTTTTAATTCTAAAGCGGCTTCCCGGGCCAAGGAAATACTGGCCAAAGGAGCCACCTTAACACTTTTTCCCTCGATCATAATCCGACCGCTTTTTAGTTTAGCGTAGGTGATTAAACCAAAGGTAGGACGGACTCGCCGGGGAATAGAAAAATCCACCACTGGAGCGACAATTTCCTCATCTTTTACCGCACAATGTCGAACGATTTCCTCGCTTAAAATTGGAATCGGTACCGCTACTCCTAACATTAAAGAAGCCCCATAATTTTTGAAATAACAACCTCGCACCCAACGAGCATTCATTTGTTTCGCATCACCAATTAAGGCTAAGGTGGAAGCGGGGCCAATAGGAGTGCGATTTTGTAGGCGTTTTTGCAGGGGAAAATGTTGGGTTCCTTCCCAGGCAATATAACCGATTCCTCCTCCCAAAAAAAGGCGCGTACCGATGCCTATAGCCTCTAAATCGGGGTCATTTAACAGGGGAGAAATTGCGCCGGGGTTAGAATATACTGCATTACCTAATCGCGGCTGTAGTGGTCCCAAATAAGTATATAAAGTCCGCTCTCCCCCATTGACTCCGACGATAAAATTCTGGTAGAGATTGCGAGGATTAAAAAGATAAAATTGATTGATGGTATCCTTAGAAATAATCGTTTCAAAAGAAGTGCGAGGATAACAATCGGTAGCCTGGCCGACAGCGCGCAATTGAATCGATTTTCCGGCGATTAAATCCTCAATAATATGTCCGCCACCCCTTTCGGGATTTTCTGCCTCTAAATTCTCATTTTTGGCCGCTAGATCACTAATAGCACTGGCTCCTAAATATAAATCCACCGCCCCAAAACCGGCATAAGCAGGAATGCCATCTAACCAACATTGACGAATTTTGATCGGCGGATCCGTCTGACCTAAATTAATAATTGCCCCCGAAGATTCCATCGGTTCAAAAGTTCCTGTACAAACCACATCTACTTGGGAAAAAACCTCCTTAATTCCCATCTCACTCACGCGGCTTTTTAATTCCTCTACTGTCCAGACTACAGCCGTTTTTTTAGCAATTTTGTCGTTGATTTCAGCGATTGTTCTCATAAGAAAAATTGACCAGATGGTGGTTAGGGAGCTTTTTGCTGTGGTCAGTAAACAGTTATCAGATGTGAGTTTTCAGTCAGTGGTATTAACTGAGCAGTATTAAATGGCCATAACAGTGCTGTCTTTTCACCGATTACTGATTACTGATTACTGATTACTGTTATAAGATGAAAAAGGGAAAATTTACGATCGAAGCTTTTCTATGACAGTTACACCCGTTCCGGCCTCCTTTAATCCTGTTTCTGGTCTAGTTAACCGTATTCTCGGCATAAAACCGCTTTTTGACATCGCTCGCTATCAGGCGCGCAATATGATGATTAAAAGAGCCGAAAAACTAGGCGTACCTTGGCGAGAAACCGTCAAACAATGGCAGCAACGGGATTGGAGTCAGGAACTGCAAGCGGTAGAAAATCCCGATCTCGTCTATCCCGAATACTACGTTTGTTCTTTCCACGCTTACGAAAAGGGCAATTTAGACTGGTTGCCAGCCTTTGAGGTAGAATCTGCCGCCTATGCTGTCCATTCTACCATCTGGCCCGGGGCGGGGATGGACGGCGACCCGCGATTACGACGGGAATATCACCGGATATTAAAGGAGCAAATCAAGGCAGAAATTAACGATATTGTCGATTTAGGCTGTAGTGTCGGCATGAGCAGCTTCGCGCTGCAAGATACTTATCCGCAAGCGCGGGTAACTGGGTTAGATCTCTCTCCCTACTATTTAGCCGTTGCCCAATACCAGGCTCAACAAAAACAAAAGACGATTCAATGGCAACACGCGGCTGCGGAAAAAACTCAATTACCCAGTCAGTCCTACGATCTGGTATCTTCGTTTTTAATGTTCCACGAACTACCCCAACAGGCTACTAGAGAAATTTTCGCCGAAGCGCGTCGTTTATTGCGATCGGGGGGTTATTTGACGCTGATGGATATGAATCCGCGCTCGGAAATTTATCGAAAAATGCCCCCTTATGTCCTCACCTTACTCAAGAGTACCGAACCCTATCTCGATCAATATTTTACTCTCGATATCGAACAGGCATTAGTTGAAGCGGGGTTTCAAGCACCGATCATTACCCCCACCAGTCCCCGACACCGGGCGATTGTTGCGCGGGTTTCCGAATCATAATTTTGAGGTAATCAATGAAGATAATTTTTCGTCAAAGTTGGACAAAGATATTAACTATTGTCCCTCTCTTCCTGTTAATTTTTGCCAGCAAAACCCTTGCCCATCATGCCATGGGAGGGCAAACTCCTGATAATTTTTGGAACGGATTTTTATCGGGTTTAGCTCACCCGGTTATCGGTTTAGATCATTTAGCTTTTGTGGTGGCTAGTGGTTTAATTGCTGTGGGGATGGAACAGGGTTTATTAATTCCGATCGCTTTTGCAATTGCTACTTTAATCGGGACGGGTATTCATTTACAGGGAATAAGTTTACTTTTTCCTGAAGGAATTATTGCCCTTTCTGTGGTAATTTTTGGCCTAATTTTAACCCTGAGAAAAGGTTTACAAAATCATTCTAATCTCTATACGATCGCTCTGGCAACTCTGGCAATGATCGCAGGAATTTTCCACGGTTATGCCTACGGAGAATCCATTATCGGGGCGCGAGTTGCCGCTTTAGTTGCCTATTTAATTGGTTTTACCGTCATCCAATTAGCGATCGCATCTGGTGCTTTTTTCCTTGGCAGTGTCATCAAGGAAAAATTAGCCAAGCAAGCGACTCTAATTAGTAAGTTCATCGGATTGGCAATTATGGCGATCGGTACAACTTTTTTAGTGGGAGTTAAGTAAATTAATCTCGATGGGGCTAATTATTAATCGCTCTCTTGAGGTTATGGTGATCAGCAAATCCGATCGAAGAAAGGGCGTACATATACGCCCCCACCAATCAGAGCAGGTGCAATCTAGGGGCGCAGCATCGATAGTTTGATCGCAGATTGTTTGCAGATTGTCTAGAGAGTCTGTAGGGTGAGCATTGCTACTGTTTACTGTTCACTGTTCACAGCAGAAAACTCCCCACACCCCACACCCTGCCCCCAGAAAAAACTTTTTCGGCAAACCCTAAAATAGAGCCAAGGAAGTTAGTAGAGAGAGAATGCTATTTTGCCAGCTATGAGCCAAACCTTACCTAAAACTGTTAATTTCGAGGAATTCGTCCCTTGGCTGCCTGAAAATTCGGGAGTACGTTATGAGCTACACAAGGGAAATATTATTGAAATGGCACAACCCGCAGGAGAACACGAGGAAATCAAAGGATTTTTAACTGTTAAACTCAGTGGAATAATTGATAGACTGGGGCTTCCTTATTTAATTCCTAACCAAGCGATTGTCAGACCTACTGGTAAAAACTCTGGTTATTTTCCTGATGTATTAGTGCTAAATCGAACCAAGCTCGCTCAGGAAAAATTATGGAAAAAAGAATCAATCCTTAGTGAGGGTGCATCTATCCCTCTGATCATTGAAGTGGTATCGACTAACTGGCGTGATGATTACTACTTAAAATTTGCTGATTATGAAGAAATGGGTATTCCTGAATATTGGATTGTCGATTATGCAGCCTTGGGTGGGCGTAATTTTCTCGGCACTCCTAAACAACCGACAATCTCTGTTTGTTGCTTAGTTGAGGAAGAATATCAAATTCGGCAATTTCGAGACAGCGATTGCCTGATCTCCGAGACTTTCACCGAATTAAATCTCACTGTCAATCAGATTTTCTTAAGTCTGTAGGGTGTGCATCGTCCACCTTACTCTTGACGCTTTTTTCTTCAGTTTGAGGGGTTGATTTTGCCGCTTAAAATCCGCAATTATTGCCTTTATTTGCTCCATCTGCTTGGTTTTTAAGCCATTAATCTCAATTTATTCGATCGCTTTCGTGTTCATGTTCTCAAGGTCGTTACTAAGACAAGATCGTAAACTAAGACGCATTTTAAATGAGAGAAATTTGGGGTTCCCTATTTATTTTTTTAGTCTGTCCTATAATCGGGGGATTGCCTCTGATCGATTGGATAAATTATCTAGTAACTGGACGTAAATTATCCCAATTAGGTACTGGTAATATCGGTGTAACTGCCGCCTTTTACCATGGGGGTAAATTGGTGGGAATTTTGGCGGTAATTTCGGAAGCAGCCAAGGGAATTATCGTTATTTTCCTAACCCGTTTCTTTTTTTCCACCGGCTCCACTTGGGAATTATTAGCTTTAATTGCCTTAGTCGTGGGGCGCTATTGGTTAGGAAAAGGTGCAGGAACTACTAATGTTTTCTGGGGATTAATCGTTCACGATTTTGTCGCTGTTTTTCTCACCTCAATCATTAGTGGGATTAGCTTTACTATTTTTCGGGAAAAATCTACAGGTAGATTGGTAGGATTATTTTTATTAGCTTTAATTCTCACCTTGCGCCGTCCCCACGATTCAGGTTATATTATAACTGCCATTGCTTTAGCCTGTTTATTAGGGGCAATTTTTCAAAAAATCGCCGACGATTTAGACTTACCCGAAGCAAGTGTTAACAATGAATCAAAAACTATGTTTCGTTTTTTTCGTGGAGATCGATCGATCCAAACTCTTGATGACAATCTGGTTGCTTCAAAAGTGGGACAAAAAGCCGCCACTTTAGCCTATCTTAAGCGTGCCGGTTATCCCATTCCTAGGGGGTGGGTTTTACCACCGGGGGATGATCCACAACCGTTAATAGAATCTCTTAATCCTGATATTAATCATCCCTTAGTCGTGCGCTCTTCCGCTATTGGAGAAGATAGTGAAACTGCTTCATCTGCGGGACAATATACCACAATTCTTAACGTCATCGATCGAGAAAATTTAGCGGCGGCGATTTTAAGTTGCCAAACCTCCTATAATAGTCCTAATGCTGTTAATTATCGACTCGATCGAGGTCAAGAAAACACGGCCATGGCTGTGTTAATCCAAGAACAAATTCGAGGAGTTTTTTCGGGAGTTGCCTTCAGTCGTGATCCGATTAATCCTCTCAGTTTAGATGTAGTTATTGAAGCTTTACCTGGAGATGCCACCAGAGTTGTATCGGGAAGAATTACCCCCGAAAGTTATCGAGTTAATTTAGAAGAAAATATCATCATCGGAGCGGGAGATATTCCCCCTGCTATTATTCAACAGGTAGCTAATCTTTGTCGGCAATTAGAAAACCTTGATCATGGCATTCCCCAAGATATAGAATGGACTCATGACGGACGAAAATTATGGTTATTACAGTGCCGTCCTATCACTAATTTACAGCCAATTTGGACAAGAAAAATCGCAGCTGAAGTTATCCCCGGGGTGATTCGTCCTTTGCCTTGGTCGATTAATCGTCCTTTAACCTGTGGAGTTTGGGGAGATATTTTCCAGTTAGTTTTAGACAAAAAAGCCCTCGATTTGGACTTCAATGAAACAGCGACTTTACACTATCAAAGAGCCTATTTTAATGCTTCTTTATTAGGAAACATTTTCCGTCGCATGGGATTACCTCCAGAAAGCTTAGAATTCCTGACCAAAGGGGCAAAGTTTACCAAACCACCTTTAACGGCAACCATGGCTAATTCCCCTGGTTTATTAAAACTTTTAGGACGGGAATTACAGTTAGAAAAAGACTTTAGCCAAGATCAAAAAAACTATTTTATCCCGACGCTCAAAAAAATTAACGCTACTTCCCTAGAAGCTTTATCTTCTGGAGAGATTTTAGAGCAAATTGAAGAAATTTTAACCGTCTTAAAAAAAGCTACCTATTATAGTATTCTTGCCCCCCTTAGCTTCGCTTTGCGTCGCAGTATTTCCCGAGTACCTTTTGAGAAATTGGATAACTCCCAAGCACCAGAAATAGCCTCAATGCGATCGCTATCTGAACTGAGAAAAAATACGATCGATCGAGATTTTGACTCAGCTTTTTCCCTCTGGTTAGAAACCTACGGTTATTTAAGCGAAGTGGGGACTGATATTTCCATACCGAGATGGCGAGAAAATCCCCCATATCTGCTACAACTACCCTTAGATATTCCGGGCAATAATAGCCATAAAAAAGTCAAATCTTCCCACAATGTCCAAAAAAGATTAAATATCAAAAACCAGGTAACTGAAATTTACTCCCGTCTTTTAGCTCACCTACGCTGGCATTTTCTCGCTTTGGAAACCCTCTGGTTACAGCAGCAAATATTATCGGAGACGGGAGATATATTTTATCTAAATTACTCAGAAGTTACCCAGTTGGGTCAGAATAATAAAATCGCCAATCTTAACCAGATTATCCGTCAGCGTCGTCAACAATTCCAAGAAAACTCTCAATTAACCGATATTCCCTATATCGTTTATGGACAACCACCGAAAAGAGAATTTTTAGTTTCAAATTTAACTGCAAAAAAACGCTTACAGGGAATTGCCGCTAGTGGGGGGACAGTGGAGGGA
>NZ_JADEXI010000164.1:0-8497 GCF_015207185.1 Microcystis sp. LEGE 08355
AAAATAACTTTTTGACAAAGATAATTAACATAAAATCTCTGACGAATACTGGCATCAGTAAAACTGGCACTTTTTGCCCAACTGATCTCTTGAATATCGGCGGGTATTTCTAGCCAAATGCTATCAGGAGTTAGTTCTAACCAATCATTAACCATAATTAATCCTCCTGAGTTGTTGCGCTGGTTTGATAGTAGTATGTTAGCCATGGTTCTATTGCTTTACTAATAACTTCTCTATCGTGAGACTGGGAAGGAATATGCAGGTTTTCGCTGGCCCAGGGTAAAAACTTTTTAGCGAGGTGACGATAAACTTTATCCAGTTCCCTAGAAACCTGATATTGTTTGATAACCACTGTGGTAATTTCTGTAATCTTAGCGGCAATTGCCACTTGTCCCAACCCTAACCCATAAGTCATCTCTAGAATTAACTGAATTTGCGGATGCAGTTTTGCCTGTTGCGGCTGCTGACAAATCTGTGAAATTTCTGCCCCTAACCAAGCTAGAATTTTTTGGTGGTTTTGTTGCGACTCGCGAAAATTTTCCGCCGCTTCTAATTGCTGCCAAGGGGTATCATGGTCAGTATCTTCGATCATTTCCTCCCTCGTGCTACTTTCCCCATCCCCGAAAGGTTGCTGTAGGGAAATTGTTTTTCCTTGGGGAAATAAATAATCAGAAATAGCTTGTCCCGCATCCTCTAACCATCGGGTAATTGTCGCAGAATTGATTTTGATGGTAGAGTGGCTATCCGAGTTATAAGCAGCGGCGATTTTTTGCCAGATTTCTGGACTAGGTTCCTGAATTTTACCATCGGTTTTTATTTTTGCCTGGGCATAAATTTCTTTATAGTAATCCCAAGCTAAAAGGTAATTTTCGAGAGTTTCCCCCACTAATCCCCTCGCCAGGAGAGCTTGGCTGAGACGCGCTCCGGTAGAATTAAGTAGTAGGCTCCAAGTATTATGGCCGAATGCTTGACTAATCTGACGGATGCGATCGATTAAGCGATATTTAATCCTCTGGGTGGCAAAATTATCGAAGCGAGTGGAGAATAAAGGCTTAAAGTCAGCTAAGATAGCCTCAAAATCAAGAATTCCTTCGTTAAAGTAGTCTTCGATCTGATAATCCAGTTTAGCTTGATATTTGTGATAGATTTCGGCAGCAGCCCAGTAGCAAGGTTCCTGTAAATAAGCGTATAAATGCCCACGGAAAAGATGATTTTGGGAACCGTGATTCTGATACTGTTGGTGAAAGAATAGAGACCAATATTCCTCTGAATCGACATTAGGATCGATTGGGCCATAGCTTTCCATGTTACGACGCAAACGCCGATCGCAATTCCATTCTGTCCTATTTTGCTGCAAAACTAAAAAGCAACAAAACTTCTCCAGCAAAGTCTCTCGTTTTTTCATCTAGCTACTCCCCGTGGAGGTCAACTAAACTCTCTATCGTTCCACTTGCAGCTTTTATGCAGTATTTTGGCATTTTGTTACAAATTGATCATACTCGGTCTAGGAGAGTCACATTGACATACTCCCCCACCCCCAACAGCTAACCCTCATGCAGGACCAGAACGGGCATATTAAAAAAAAACCTGTCCACTGTTCCTGAGAAACGTTAACATAAATTAACAACCCCTTGACAACCGATAAGATCATCCTCAATTTATCAGGAGTTCGACAGCGTGAACAAAAACGGTAATAACAAAAAATGGCGCAATGCGGGACTATATGCCCTATTGTTAATCGTAGTCCTTGCCTTGGCCTCAGCTTTCTTCGATCGCCAGCCAGCAGTGCAACAGACTTGGAAGTATAGTGAATTTTTACAGGAAGTACGGGAAGGTAAAGTGGAAACCGTGCGCTTAAGTGCTGACCGGCAACGAGCGATCGTACCCACCCAAGATGGAGCAAATGTATTAGTTAACCTGCCCAACGATCCGCAATTAATCAACATCTTGGCAGAAAATAACGTTGATATTTCCGTACTGCCCCAAAGAGAAGAAGGAGTATGGGTAAGAGCCTTCAGTAGCCTATTTTTCCCTATATTGCTTCTTGTTGGTCTATTTTTCTTGCTCCGTCGCGCCCAAAGTGGTCCCGGTTCCCAAGCGATGAACTTCGGCAAATCGAAAGCAAGAGTACAGATGGAACCCCAAACCCAGGTTACTTTCGGTGATGTGGCCGGGATTGAAGGGGCAAAATTAGAATTAAACGAAGTGGTGGACTTCCTCAAAAATGCCGATCGCTTCACGGCAATTGGGGCAAAAATCCCCAAAGGAGTCCTTTTAGTCGGTCCTCCGGGGACAGGTAAAACCCTACTCGCTCGCGCAGTAGCTGGGGAAGCAGGAGTCCCGTTTTTTAGCATTTCCGGTTCGGAATTTGTGGAAATGTTCGTCGGGGTGGGTGCTTCTCGCGTCCGCGACCTATTTGAACAAGCGAAAGCGAATGCACCTTGTATCGTCTTTATCGATGAGATTGATGCTGTCGGTCGTCAACGGGGCGCCGGTTTAGGGGGTGGTAACGATGAACGGGAACAAACCCTCAACCAATTATTAACGGAAATGGACGGTTTTGAAGGTAATACAGGTATTATCATTATCGCCGCCACTAACCGTCCTGATGTGTTGGATGCCGCTTTATTACGTCCGGGTCGTTTCGATCGCCAAGTGGTGGTGGATCGTCCCGATTACGCTGGCCGCAAGGAAATCCTTAATGTCCACTCCAGAGGCAAAACTTTGGCCCAAGACGTGGATCTCGATAAAATCGCTCGTCGTACCCCCGGTTTTACCGGTGCCGATCTAGCTAATTTGCTCAACGAAGCCGCAATTTTAGCGGCACGTCGCAATTTAACCGAGATTTCCATGGATGAGATCAACGATGCGATCGATCGTGTCCTAGCAGGTCCTGAGAAGAAAAATCGCGTCATGAGTGAAAAACGCAAAACCTTAGTTGCTTACCATGAAGCTGGTCACGCTTTGGTGGGTGCTTTGATGCCGGATTACGATCCCGTCCAGAAAATTAGTATTATTCCTCGCGGTCGCGCTGGGGGTTTAACTTGGTTCACTCCTAGCGAGGATCGCATGGAATCCGGGTTATATTCTCGCGCTTATCTGCAAAATCAGATGGCTGTAGCTTTGGGGGGTCGTTTAGCTGAAGAAATTATCTTCGGTGAGGAGGAAGTGACTACGGGTGCTTCTAATGACCTGCAACAGGTGGCACGAGTAGCGCGGCAAATGGTCACTCGTTTCGGCATGAGCGATCGCCTAGGACCGGTGGCCTTAGGTCGTCAAAATGGTAATGTTTTCCTAGGTCGTGATATCGCTTCCGATCGAGATTTCTCCGATGAAACTGCGGCAGCTATTGACGAGGAAGTGCGTAACTTAGTGGAACAGGCCTATCGTCGCGCTAAAGAGGTTTTAGTCAATAACCGCGCCATCTTGGACCAGTTAGCACAAATGTTAGTGGAAAAAGAAACCGTGGACGCGGAGGAGTTACAAAATATCCTCGCTCATAACGATGTGAAAATGGCGGCTTTAGCTTAAGTTTTGTAACATTTTCTTGACAAACAGCATCCATCAGGGTGCTGTTTTTTTTGATAGCTGTTAATCGGGTGCATCTCAATTTTTGTCAATCCCACACAGAGAAAACGGGTTTCTCGGAGAAACCCGTTTTCTACTCATGTAATTTGGGATTTTTAAGCGGAAACTTTCTCCTAAAGTTGATTCAAGGTAGGGTTGATTCAAGGTAGGGTTGATTCATGAATCAACCCTACCCAAACCCCGAAGCGCATTAGTTTTTCGGTGGGATGCTTACAGATAGCTGCTGATATATCTGTAATAATTTAAGAGTCACTGATAATTAATGTGGGATGTACCCCTGTTAATCAGCTTCACAATACCCAGTTTAAATGCGTCTTAAGTAGGGAGGCACAATTATTTGTAGGATGGGTTAGCGGTAGCGCAACATGAGCGGACGTTGGGTTTCATGCTTCAACCCAACCTACGTTGATCTTATATTTAATTCCACCCACCCACTTAGCTTAACAGTCCTGTCTTTTCACTGATTACTGATTACTGATTACTGTTCACTGATTACTGATTACTGTTCACTGATTACTGATTACTGTCATGTAGCATCGATGACTACTTCCTCTTTACCTATTTTAATTGTTATTTGTGGGGCAACTGCCACGGGAAAATCCAGTTTAGCCCTACAATTGGCCGAAAAGTTTAATTCAGTAATTCTCAGTGCCGATTCCCGACAAATCTATCGAGAATTTAATATTGGCACCGCTAAACCTAGCTTAGAAGAATGTCAGCGGATTCCCCATTATCTAATTGATATTTGTGATCCTCAAGATAATTTTACCCTAGCACAGTACCAAGAACAAGCTGAGGATTTAATCAGCAATCTCCACTATTCTCCTCTGTTTTTGGTCGGTGGTACGGGACTTTATATCAAGTCCATTGTCAAAGGTTTAAAAATACCGAGGGTTTCTCCTCAAGCGGATTTAAGACGGCAATTACAAGCTTTAGGGCAATCCTATCTTTATCAAATTCTGACGCAGGTAGATGAGGAGGCAACTAAAAAAATTCATCCCCATGATCAGGTCAGGACTTTACGCGCTTTAGAGGTTTTTTATCTGACAGGAAAACCTATCTCTAGTCAGCAGGGAGAAAATCCTCCCACTTATCCGATTTTACAAATTGGTTTAGATTGTTCCCCAGAAAGTTTAGGCAAGCGGATCACTGTTCGTACTGATCAAATGATCGCCAGGGGATTAGTAGCAGAGGTGCAGAATTTGGGGGATAAATACGGTTGGGATTTGCCACTTTTGCAGACTTTGGGTTATGCAGAGATTAAGCAATATCTGCTCGGGGAAATTTCTTTAGAACAGGCGATCGATCTAATTATCCTCCACACCCGTCAATTTGCTAAACGTCAGCGCACTTGGTTTCGTGCCGATGCTGATATTGTCTGGTTTCCCATCGATAAAGAAAATTTATTGAAATCGGTGGAACGAAAAATTATTTTGTTTCTTGAGGGGTTGTCAAGGCCCGATATAAAAACACATCATCATGATTAAGGATTAACTGAAAGTTCTCATTTTGATGCAGTTTATTTAAGTGATCATCAATTAGTTCTGGTGAACTAGACCAACCGGGATGACGGCGATCGAGTAGGATATAATTAAATTGATTTAAATCTAGGGATTGGGAACCTTCGATCGCTAATTTGATCATTTCTCGATGGGTAAGATGGGGGGCAATTCTAGAAGTAGTCAAGACACTCTCACTGGTGGTAATTTGGGTTAGAGCTTTTTGGGTGGCGGACCAAGTATCGAGGGAATTTAAATACAGTGACCAAAAATAGCCGTATTTAGCTAAGGCAAAAAAGGCAATAATTGCCCAAGTAATTATCCATTTAGGCTGCTTCAACCAGCTGCTATTATGGGCTAAAGTGGCGATAACCGCTAGAAATAAAAAGGGCAAAATTGGCAGGGAATATTGAGTGGTTAAGTTTTTTTGTGGGGCATGATCTGCTAATAAATTTAAAGCGAGTGCGGGAATAGCGGCAATTATTGGGGCAGAATAGCGCCAGGATAAACCCCAAACTAAGGGAATAAATAATAGGATTAGGTATTCTAGATTATGGCCAGTAAAGATTTTTCCCAAGACAAGATCGGGTTTGAGGAAAAGATTAAAGATAATTGCTGGTAAACTATCTCCTAGATAACTATATCGAGAATCGGCCATTTCAATAACTGCTGATTTTCCTGTCAGGAGAGGGATTAATAATTTCGTGGTGATAATAAACCAAAGAATGCCGCTAATCATGGCAATTATTCCGGGGATTTTTTTCTTTTCCCAAAGAAGTAACCAGATACCCATTCCCAACAATGTTAAAGAGAGAATTGCTTTACAACCGAGAATAATAATGATTCCTAGACAAAATTCCCAGAGATTATTTAATCTTGCGGCCAAAATTGTCCAAAAAATGGCTGGAACTGCTATAACTTCTGGATGAAAATCAAAGAGATTAACATTAAAAATTAGGGGATAGAGCAGATAAACTAAGGCTAATGTATAAGCTTGTTTTTCTTTTAATCCCGCTTGTATTGCCAATTGCCAGAGGGGAAAAGCACCAAGAGAAAGGGAAAAAGCTTGTAAGAAAAGCAGCCAATAAACGCTAGGATAAATTTTATAAAGTAAGGCTATAGGATAGAGGATAAAAGCGATATGATCGCCTAAAATATGGTAGTCCACAAAAGATATAATCGGTGGTTTACCTTGAGAAATTAGGTAAACTCCTTGATCGAACCAACCAAGATCGAGAGCATTAGATTGAAATAAAATATGTCTGATGCTGCTGCAAATAAACAGGATTATTGTGCCGCAAATAACTAACCAAAATAAATAATTTTTTTTGTGCATAATTATCAAGTTTTACCTGGATTCTTCGGGATTATTACGACAATACTGCCAGGTATGTATAAAATAGGAAGCAACTTCATTAAACCATGTTTTAAAAATATTTCTGTTCTCACTGGTGACGATAACCCCATTAATAAACTCTTGCCATTGGGAATCATTAGCGGGAAGAATAAAACCATAATAATCACAATTTAAAGGATTGCGCGGGATAAGTTGATAATCTTTTTCTAAGGATAAACCGAGAATGACAGCTTCTCCAATGAGCAGAATACCATCACTAGCAAAAGCATCTATTCTATTCCTTCTTAAACTTTGGATACCTCGCAGTCTTCCCGTCACTCCTTGAAATTCTTGATAGGTAGCAAGAGGATATTTTTGTCTTAATAATTCTTGAGTGCTGGTATCTCGCAAAACTCCAATACTTATACCTTCTAAGGACGAAGAAAAGTTAAAATTCTTCTGATTATCACTCCTCACTAAAAACTGAGTTCCTGTGACAAAAAAAGCACGAGAAAAACTGACACCATCAGGTATATTTTTTCTGATACTATTAGGACCACACTCGAAATCAACGGTTTTATTTTCCAATAACTGGAAGCGATTAAATAAAGTTGATTTATAAATTTTGACACTGATGATCTGGAGGTTTAATTTATGCTTTAGTTCCCCTCTGAGCAATTGGATAAAATCTAAGCATAATCCCTGCAAATTATTATTACTATCTCGATAGCCAAAAGGAATGGCATCTTCTCTCATCGCTACTTCTAATAATCCCGTGCGTTTAATTTTTTCTAGAACCGTTTCCGACTTAGCTGGGAGGGGAGCAAAAAAATTAGATAAAATAACGAGAGTAAGAATGATTAATTTCATGAATTTTGCCGAGATAATTTAAGATTTGTTATGGACGTGATCCCATTGATCTAAAATGTCTTTGAATAATAATTCATCTAACCATGTTTTTACTACCACTGTCAAAGGTAAAGCCAATAATAAACCTAAGATGCCAAACATTTGAGCAAAGAAAATTTGAGCAATTAGGGTAATTGCCGGTAGTAAAGATACCTGTTTAGCCATGACAGTGGGGGTCAGCCAATAACTTTCGACATTTTGGATAATAAAATAGAGAATCAGAATAGCGACAATTTTCCAAGGTGCATCGATAACAGCAATTAGAATGGGAAAAATCACACTAGCAGTCGGTCCGATATTAGGGATAAAATTGAGCAATCCTGCTAGGATAGCATGAACGAGAACTAGATTAATTTGTAGAACGAAAAGACCGAACCCACTTAATAACCCTACCATAGTTGAACTAATGGCAATTCCCAACAACCAATTACCCAAACCCGCTTCCGATAGGGTCAGAATTTCCTCGGCGCGACGACGATAGAAGTTAGGAAATAATTTTAAGAAAGCTTGTCGATAGGGTTGGGGGTTGGCTAACATCATCATTGCTAACACCAGCACGAATAATAATTGCAAAATTGCCGCAACTGAGTTAGAAAAGAAGGTAAAAAAGTTACTAAAAACAAAGGTTCCTAAAGGTTGTAACTGCTGGACTAAATCACTTAAATTCGGCAGCGATGGCAACCAATCAAATTGAAACTGTTGTCGCCATTGAATCGAGTTATTGCGGACTAAATCCCAAGCTTGTGGTAAAAGTTCAATTAATTTTTGAAACTGTTCGATAAAGGGGGGAACAATAATTATAAAAAATAAAATCACAATTCCTAGACTCGTCAGCAGGGTGATTAAAATAGCCAAACCCCTTTTAATCCCCAATCTCTGCAATCCTTTTACACATCTATTTAAGGCTACGGTAAACACGATCGCCATAAAAATCAATAATAACAGCTGTCGAATCTGCCACAATACATACAGAGCCATTATTAAACAGATAAACCCCAACCACTGACCAAATTTCACGACCTTGATTTATCCTATCGGGACAAGTTTTATCATACAGCAGTCGGTCGGCGGTCGGCAGGAGATAGGTTTTAGGTCTTGGGGTTTTGGAGTCTTGGGGTTTTGGGGTTTTAGTTCAATTTCCCCAGTTCCCCAGTTCCCCACTTCC
>NZ_JADEXI010000165.1:0-8395 GCF_015207185.1 Microcystis sp. LEGE 08355
CATGACCGAGATATTAACGCTAGTAAAAATATTTTGGCCGCAGGGCTTGCGGTGTCAGTCTGTAGAGCGACCATAAGACCAGAACAGAGTAAATCTGTTCAGGCAGGTGCGAAAAATCCTTCGGGACCCCAAGCAGAAACCCAAATCGTGAGGTTTGGGAATCACCGTCCGTTTACGGCGGTGAGGATGTCAACAATAACTGAAATTTAAGCATATATGCGATCCTCGATCGCCACCGATTGCAGAAGTCTTTCCACGATCGCTTTAGCTTGACGACCGTGACTAGGAATCAGACGATGGCAGAAGACGTAGGGAGTGATAAACTTAACATCATCGGGGATAGCATAATCGCGACCTTCCAAGAAAGCGTAAGCTTGAACTGCTTTTTGCAAAACCACACAACCCCGGGGACTGACTCCTAAACTAATATCTTCATGATCACGGGTAGCGCGGACTAAATCGACGATATATTGCTGTAAAGTGGGAGCTACCTTGACCAGACTGACTAATCTTTGCAATTCTCCCACCTGTTCTAGGGAAATACAAGCTTCTAGGGATTTAACCGTCTCTTGAGAATGCTGTCTTTGTAACATTTTTAATTCTTCTGTGGCGCTGGGATAACCCAAACTCAGGCAAACGGCAAAACGGTCCATTTGCGCTTCTGGAAGCGGAAAAGTGCCTTGATATTCGATCGGATTTTGGGTGGCGATAACAAAGAAAGGTTGGGGGACCGGCCGCGCTTCTCCATCGATGGTAACTTGTTTTTCCTCCATGACTTCTAGAAGTGCCGATTGGGTGCGCGGGGTGGCCCGGTTGATTTCATCGGCCAACAGGACGTTAGCAAAAGCGGGGCCGGGGATAAATTCAAATTCGCGACTGTTGGGGTTCCAAATCGTGGTTCCCGTGATATCACTAGGCAGGAGGTCAGGGGTGCATTGTACCCGTTGGAAACGACCGTTAATTGAACGCGCTAAGGATTTGGCTAACAGGGTTTTGCCGACTCCGGGGACATCTTCGAGGAGAGCGTGACCACCACTGAGCAAAGCCACCAGCACAATGCGAATCGATTCGGTTTGGCCGACGATGCTCTGGCTCAAATTTTCCATCAAAATATCAATAGCGTCTCTCATAGTACAAATGGGGGATTTTGTCAAGAAGATTAATGTTAAGTTTTTTTGATCTTAACGATTCTTTTCCTAATTTGCCCAAACTAGCGAGAAAAGTTGACAGACAATGGCGGGAAGTTTTCTGCTAGGGAGCTAATCGGGGTTAGGGTTGGGAGCATGAAGAAAATTAGTTAAGAATTGTTGCCAGTGGGCGAAATCAAGATTTTCAGTCGGTTCAGTCTGATAAAATCGAGAAGAATTTCTCTTAATCAGTGAAGATGAAAGCCAGTTCCCTCGTTTTTAGTCTTGTTTTAGGCATCGCAGCCAGTACATTAACCAATAGTTTACCCAAAAATTTTACTTTCAATTCTCGGAAAATATTGGCTCAAGATCAGGCTCCTTCCTGTCCCCTTCCTCCAGATCTTGCCATCACTTTTCGCAATAGTGAATGTCAGGCAATTACCCTAGAAAAACCCCAGACTTTCTTCCGTTATTATAGTGACGAAAATTACAAAAAAGGTCGTTTTCTGACCACGGATCAATATACCACCAATGTGGAGGCGATCAGAAATTTAGCCCTCGATCAAAAGTGGAATCCCCCCAATGAAGCGACCAAAGTAGTATCGGTGACTTTGCCGGCGGGAACAACGGTTTATCAAGGAATTGTTGCCCCCCAGAATCCACCTTATTGTTATTATGGTGGTGGTCAGCAAACTTTTATTAAAGACTCACGAGATGCCAATATAGAATGGGGAGAGGGGCGAGCAATAACGGTTACATCTCTTTGGTGTCGCTAGAGTATTATGGAAACGAACATGAGGGAATTAGTTCAATCGATTGACCAAGCTATTACCGTGGCCGAACAGATGCGGAAAACAGAAATATCGACTCGGATTGAGGGTTTAATTTCTGTCCTGAAAACCATCAAAAGTCAGGCGTTAGCTGGTCAATTACCACCGTCTCAAGGCATTGTTACCCTAGGATTAGCGCGAGAAGTAGCTGATTGGATCGATTCCCTTGATTCTCCTTTATTGAAAGCGGTGGGTAAAGTGGAAAGAGAATACCAAAAATATTAGGAGTTGTCGGTGACAGAAGTTAGAATTAACCGAGAGCGATCGCAGTCTATCTCGATCTGATTTTTTAATCGATCGAGAGAATTAAATTTCTGTTCTGGTCGCAGGAATTGCACTAAATCCATCGTTAAAATACGATCATATACATTGCCCGACCAATCCAATAAATGGATTTCCACACTGATAGTTTTTCCCTCGATCGTGGGACGATAACCGATATTCATAACTGCCGGTAAGCGAGAACCATCAAGAGGCACCCAACCGCAATAAACCCCCAGTCGCGGCAATAATTTATCGGGGGGAACCTGTAGATTAGCGGTATGAAAACCTAATGTTCTGCCCAGCTGTTGCCCGACGACCACGCGACCGGTTAAACTGTAGGGACGACCTAACATTTGCCCAGCTTGCTCAACGTTTCCTGCTGCCAAAGCTTGACGAATTAGGGAACTACTAATCCGACCCGTCCCACAGTTTTTTAAAGCAACAATCTCGACTTTAATCTTAAATTGAGAGGCGATCTGTAATAAATCTTCGGCTGTACCTTGACGACGATAACCGAAGCGGAAATCTTGACCAACACTGATCGATTTAGCCTGTAATTTTTCTACTAAAATCTGTTCGATAAAAGCCAAGGGAGTCAGGGAAGCTAATTCAGCAGAGAAAGGCAGTAAAACCAATTGTTTAACGCCTAAATTCTCTAAAACCTCTACTTTTTCCCCTAGAGGAGTTAATAACTGCCATTTTTCCCCCGTAAAAAATTCCCGCGGGTGGGGAGTAAAACTAACAACGGTGGGATAAGCGGGTTCATCCTGAAAAATTGGCTGTAGGACGGTTTGATGACCTAGGTGCAAACCATCAAAGTTACCTAGTGCGATCGCACTAGGGGCTAAAATACGGGTATTAGGAGAATCTACAATCCACACGCTGGCTCTAAGAACAGATACAAGAGAATAATTCAAGCGATTAATCTTGAGTGTAGCCTTTTGATTCTATATCAATCGGGCGATCAAGCTAAAAAAAAGCCCCCAATAACTTGGAGGCCTTTGGAAGTTTTAGCAAATTGAACCTGAACGATCCAGGTGCGATCGGCCCAGCATTCCCAATTAATTGCACTAGAAAGATGAGGGAAACAAGCATTCATTAATTGTTCAGTTCGTTCTTCTCTTAGTCGTCTGTGGTTGTTCTTCCTGCTTTTGTGGTTTCCCAATCTGAATCAAGCATAAGGTTCTTGTTTTTGTTTCTTTGGTTCTAATCCTGTTGCTAATCATAGACGATCTTCTTGAGAAAGAGCATCAATAACTTGTCAAAATGATAACAGTATCACAAATTTATTGTTTTTTTTCCAACATCTATAAAGATCAAGATAGAGCGATCCCGAAAGTATCTAGCCAAAGGCGAGCGCACTTTAGTTAACTAACGGTTTACCATAGTAGGGTGGGCGATTTTTATACCACTTATTTTATTTATTGTGTATAATTGAGATGGTGACGACTAATTTTGAATGGGATGAAGATAAAGCTAAGATAAATCTGAGAAAACACGATATTTCTTTTAATGAGGCTAAAACTGTATTTGAAGATACCTATTCTTTGACTTTAGATGATCCTACTCATTCAATCTTAGAAGATCGTTTTTTGACAATTGGTTATTCTAGTCAAAACCGCTTGCTTTTAGTTGTTCATGCTGAAAGACAAGGAAACATCAGAATCATTAGTGCTAGGAGAGTAACTAAACATGAAAGAAAAATCTATGAACAAAGTAATCAATGATCCCATCAAAGATGACGAAATGTTAGATGATTATTCTCAGGTTTTAACGGAGTCTCATTTAAAAAATGCAGTGAGAGGAAAGTATGCTCGTTCTTTAGGAGATAAGGATGCTTCTACCATTAAGATTATAGCAGAAAATGAAGAGAGATATGTTACCATGAAAACCATTGAAGTTGCAGCATTCGTTAACAATGAAGGTCAATTAACCGTACAAGTTCCTTCAAATTTAAAAGAAGGACAATATCAGGCTGTATTGATTATAGAAGAACCAAAAAATGAAAATCAATGATCTTAGAATAGAGGCTCTTCGGTTTGTGTTATGCAATGGACAGGGGTTATAAGGGATGGAACCCTTATATAGAAAGGCATTTAGCGATTTTTGTTAATTGTTTTTTATCTAGAGCGAACTAATCAATTAAATCTCTTGCCAGATAAGGATTTAGTCGATTTATGCCCCCCTATCGAACCATACCAAGTAACGAAGAACCAGAATAGATAAAATCACAAAAAAAAGCCTCCAAGTGATTGGAGGCTTTTTCAAAGAAAAATAACTGTCATTAACCTTCTGCTAATTTCAGATCCCGCAGGGTGCTAATGTCCACTTGAATCGATGGCCCCATGGAGGAAGAAACATAAACTGTACGCCAGTAACGACCTTTGGCTCCGGAAGGACGGTTTCTGTCCACCGTTTCCTGTAAAGCTTTCAAATTAACTAACAGATCCTCGGCACTAAAAGAAGCTTTGCCAAATTGAACGTGAACGATCCCGGTGCGATCGGCCCGGAATTCCAATTTACCCGCTTTAAACTCAGAGATTGCTCCCGTTAAATCCGTGGTTACGGTTCCCCCTTTCGGTGAAGGCATTAAACCCCGCGGACCGAGTTGACGACCTAATTTCG
The DNA here is from genome assembly GCF_015207185.1 of Microcystis sp. LEGE 08355. Classification (NCBI taxonomy): domain Bacteria; kingdom Bacillati; phylum Cyanobacteriota; class Cyanophyceae; order Chroococcales; family Microcystaceae; genus Microcystis; species Microcystis sp. LEGE 08355. The sequence goes on from NZ_JADEXI010000165.1 coordinate 4,847, forward strand.
CCACTTTCGGCATCATATCGGGGGTGGCGATTAACACCTCGAAATCCATCATCCCCTTGGCGATTTCTTCGATTAATTCTTCTGAACCAACGATATCGGCCCCAGCGTTGTTCGCTTCCTGTACCTTTTCCCCGCGAGTAATCACCGCTACTCGCACCGTGCGTCCGGTTCCTTTGGGTAAACTTACCGTTGTCCGCAGTTGTTGGTCGGTATATTTAGGATCGATACCTAAACGAATATGAGCTTCGGCGGTTTCGTCGAATTTCGCCGTCGCTAATTCCTTTAATAATGTCAGTGCTTCTAATGGCTCGTAGGCTTTATTTTCTACCTTAGCCTGGGCATCTCGCAAACGTCGTGAAACTTTTCTTACCATCTGATTTGTTGCTCCTTGGGTAATAACGAAGCTTAACTTCTCCCCGTAATAAGATTTAGTCTGAGATCTTGACACCCATATTTTTGGCCGTTCCCGCCACAATATTCATGGCCGCTTCGATGTCGTTAGCGTTAAGATCGGGCATTTTAGTCCGGGCAATTTCCCGTAATTGGTCGCGGGTAATGGTGGCGACAAATTTCTTGTTGGGTTCGTTGGAACCTCTTTCCACACCGGCCGCCTTGCGGATGAGAACGGAAGCGGGGGGAGTTTTGAGGATAAAGGTAAAACTACGATCCTCAAAAACGGAGATTTCCACAGGGATGATCATCCCAGCCTGGTCGGCGGTTTTAGCGTTGTAATCTTTACAGAACGCCATAATATTCACCCCGTGTTGACCTAAAGCAGGACCGACTGGAGGAGCAGGGTTAGCCTTACCAGCAGGTAAAGCTAGTTTAATAATTGCGACGACTTTTTTAGCCATGATTTAGTTTTGTTTTTCGACTTGATTAAATTCCAATTCGACCGGGGTATCCCGACCAAAAATGGAGAGCAGGGCCTTGAGTTTGCCGCGCTCGGGACTAACTTCGATCACTTCCCCTTCAAAGTCCTTAAATGGACCGGATAGAACCAAGATTTGATCGCCAACTTCCATATTGATTTTGACGACGGGTTCTTGAATCTGAGCTTGTTTGAAGATGCGATCAACTTCTGACATACTCAAGGGTAGCGGGGTGACGTGACCACGGCCGCGTCCGTAGTGGCGTTTTTGTTCGGCCCCGACAAAGTTGATCACATGGGGGGTGTTTTTTACCACCTGCCAAGCGTCATCATCCATGATCATTCTGATCAGGACATAACCCGGGAAGACTTTTTCCTCGCCGTGTTGCCGTGAACCATCCTTGCGGACTTTGACGGTGGCCGCTTGGGGAATCTGGACTTGTAGAATGCGATCGGCCACATCGAGGGTGTGGATGCGCTGTTCCAAATTGGCTTTGACCCGTTTCTCACAACCGGAAGCCACCTGCACGGCATACCAACGGGGTTTTTTCGGTAGGCCGCTGAGATTGACTTCTTCGGGAAACTGCTCTTCTTCTAGATTCATGGGAACACCTTCCCCGCACCCCAGGCAAAGAATTTATCAATCAGATAGATGAGAGTGGCTACCAAAGTCACCATTAACATCACGGCCGCCGATTCGCTCAAAAGTTGCTGACGGGAAGGCCAGACGACCTTGGCGAGTTCTTCTTTGGTTTCATTGACGAATTCCTTGACCTGAAAGGAGCTTCCCTCTTTCTTGTCGCTCGTGTCTTTTTCTAGGGTTTCTTTTTTGGCCACGATCGCTACTCCTTAAAATGATACTCAAGCTATCCTTAACTTATCATTTTCACCGGACAACCCACACTAACCCCCAGACATTTAGATTATGTCCTTTGCAGTTATCGGCTTGGTGATTACCAAACGCGCCCTGGAGGACTTGAACCCCCGACATCAGGTTTTGGAGACCTGCGTTCTACCAACTGAACTAAGAGCGCCCATTCGCTAAACGATTTGGCTTTTTTAAGGCCTTCATTTATTATAGCGTAGTTGTTGGCGATTGTGCAACTTTCTTGGTTAGGCTGTCGCCGGAAATTTTTTAGAGAGGGCGATCAAAACGTTCTTGTACCCTGGTGGCTTTGCCAACCCGATCGCGCAGATAGTATAGTTTCGCCCGACGTACTTTACCACGACGGATGATCTTGATACTGGCAACCCGCGGCGAGTGGAGCAGGAAGACTCTTTCTACTCCCACACCCTGGAAGACTTTGCGTACTGTAATCGTTTCGTTGATACCGCCATGGCGTTTGGCGATGACAATACCCTCGTAGGGCTGAATCCGCTCTTTATCTCCTTCGACGATTCGCACCCCTACCCGGATCGTGTCACCGACATGGATAATGGGCAGATCGCTCTTGAGATACTCGGCTTCGATTGATTTGATAATCTCTTCCGTTTTCATCGGCTTCCGTAAAACTGACAATTTTCTATCATACCATATTTTTTGAGTAAAAAGCAATAGCTATTAGCTTTCCTAACAGTAAGCGTTGCTGACTTGCCGATGCTGTCACCAGATGTCAGGCTGATTGTCCCGGATTACCTGCGAAGGCTCTTGCCATTAACTGCCACTCTAGAGACGGTAATAAGTACATCTCTAGAGAATTTCTCTAATCCCTAATTAACTTCTCGAACCGCGATAAATGCGATCGGCTTGGGAGGGTTCTAAATAAGTATAGCCCGGTTTTTGGGTCGAGGAGCCATTCTTTTTGGCCACAGTATTAACCGCAGGATTCGCTTGTTTTAAGTCCGCATGAGTCCTGATATAATCCTCAGAAATCTTGAAGGGATGACTATTGGGAAGGTGACGACTAGGGGGTAAATTGTCTTCTGCTTCGGCATGGGTAATTTTACTATGGGGAGCGACAAAATCGTGTAGGATGGGATCGTAGGCTAAAATTTCGCCGGTTTCAATCCGAAAAATCCAACCGTGTAGAGATAATTTACCCTGATGTAATCGGGAACGAATAATTGGATAGCTTTGCAAATTACTTAACTGATTGAGAACATTTTCTGCTACTGTCACCTCGATCAGTTCTTCTCCTTCTAGTTCCTTGTAATTATCCTTAACTAAACGTCGAGTAGCTTCTGCTTGTTTTAACCAATCGTAAACTAAAGGCATTTCATCGGCCAGACTCTGCAATTTTAACAAACCTTTCATCGCTCCACAATGGGAGTGACCGCAGATAATCACTTGCTCGATGCCGAGAGCGTTGATAGCATATTCTATAGATGCACCTTCACCACCATTGGTTGCTCCGTAGGGAGGAATTATATTTCCCGCATTACGAATTACGAATAATTCCCCCACCTCCGCTTGGGTAATTAGGTTAGGATCGATACGGGAATCGGAACAGGTGATAAACAGGATTCTCGGTTTTTGTCCGTGGGAGAGTTGCTCAAATAATTGCCGATGTTCATCAAAATAACCACTCTGGAACTTTTCTAGTCCCTGTAGGAGTTTCTTCATAATAATTCTTCTAGTTTAGTTTGATCGCTATTTAGGGTTTGCTGAATAAATCTAAAAACCTTGTTGGGTAAGACTTTTAGACTTTTTGTCAATCAAAAAGTACCAGGTATGGGAG
>NZ_JADEXI010000166.1:0-8375 GCF_015207185.1 Microcystis sp. LEGE 08355
CGGTTCACCCCCCCGAGCGGGATCGATGGTTTCTTGGATAATTTTACCCGTATCGGAGCCGCCGGGGGCAGCAATATCGATTCCGGCTCCGAAATTAGAATAGGGGGCTTTATTTCCAGAGGCATCTACCGCAGAAACGCCGATAACGTGGGGAAAACGGGCAGGATAGGCGGCGGAATTATCATCAGCATTACCTGCAGCAGCGACGATTACCACACCTTTACTATAGGCATATTCGATCGCCTCTTTCATTACTTGGGTTTCCCCTCCACCCCCTAAACTCATATTGATGACATCGGCTTTATTATCGACGGCAAAACGGATCGCTTCGGCAATATCTGCCACGGTTCCCCCACCCGTCCCGGAAAGTACCTTGAGGGGCATGATTTTGGCTTTGTAGGCGATGCCGGCTACCCCGTAGTTATTATTGGTCGATTGGGCAATTGTTCCCGCTACATGGGTTCCGTGACCGTTATCGTCCTCGGCATTGCTGCGGTCGTTGACGAAGTCGTAGCCTTCCACAAACTCGGTTTCTCGCAGATCGGGAACTTTTGATACACCTGTATCAATAACGGCGACGGTGATCCCCTGTCCCTGATTTTCTTCCCAAGCGCGTTCGATGTTTATCCCCCTTAGGTTCCACTGTTTGCTATAGTCGGGGTCGTTGGGGGCGATAAAAGCATGATAAATATAATCGGGTTCGATCGATTCGGTGTATTTTTTTAGGTCGGAATTGCGGAGAGTTTTCAGGAGTTTGCTATCTCCTGCCACGGTGTAAAGATGTTCATCGATGGAAAAAATACTATTTAAACTGGTGGTTTTTCCCGCTTTTTTGTTGACAGTATTTAACTGCTCATCGAGGACGCTGACGGGTATATCGTCCTTAAAGTCGATTAAAATTGATTGATATTCGCCCCGATTTGCTAATCCAGTAAAGTGAAACAGCGCAAATCCTAGACCGATAATAAATAGGGTTAACAATAAGAGTTTTTTCATAGATTTCCTAAGAATTGATCATTGCCAGCCAAGGTTTTTTTAGTTTCGATGAGAGAATCCGAGGGAAGTTCCCCTGTTTTTGTCGCAGTTGAAGATAGGACTAACCAGTTACAAAAAGTCACCTGTTGTTTATTTTAAGCTCGATCGCCGATCGCTGTTAATTGCCGACTGGCAAAAATAGCTTCGTAGTGGCGATAATGTTTAAATTCCAGGAGATTATAGAAAGGATCCTCCAGGAAAAAGGTTTTATGTTCGGTTATCTCCCCAGTAAAGCGAGTTTTTGGTTCTAGATAAAATTTTAGTTGATTGACTCGCGCTTTTTCGAGAAGATTGTCCCAATCCCTGGCATCCGGCAGAATTAGACCAAAATGGCGAGGATAAATGCTATTTTGGGGAGTAAGAGGCATTTCGGTGACGTGAGCGACTACCTGATGACCATAGAAATTTAAGATAATCGCTTTCTCGGTTTCCCTTCCCGCTAAACAACCTAAACCATCACAGTAAAAGCTTTTAGCGGTGGACACATCGGTAATCGGAATAGCGAGATGAAAAATTGCAGGTTGATTCATGGCGATCGAGTTTATCGGCATTCTATTAGGTTCTATTGTAGTGATCGAGGGGCGACTTTTCCGAAAATTTTTTCTTGAAATTGGCAATTAGCTAAGATTGGCTAAATAAATCTAAAAAACCTTGTTGAATAATATCTTTAGGCTTTTTTGACATCAAAAAGTGCCGACTCTTAGAGTAATCGCAGGGAAATTTTAGGCACTTTTTCCCTGAAAATCGATAAAACCCCACACCCTACACCCCACACCCCACCTAAAGACTTTGCGCGATTCTAAAACCAGCGTGTTGATAAAAATTCCGGCGAAACCAATTGCGATAGTAGGGTAGGATTTCTGTACCGTTAGTCACCCAAGCTCCTCCTAACATCATTTTATGTTGACTATTAAAGAAAGGAGTGGAATTGTCAGCATAGAGGTAATGGGGTTGAAAGTCAGTTAAGGGATTAAAATCATCTTCTAGCCATTCCCAGACGTTACCGCGTAAATCATAAATTTCTGAGTTATTACCAGCATTTTTTAACATTCCTACGGGAGTGGGAGAACAGAATTTTAAATTGAGGTTATAGTCCTCAAAGTTATCGTTTTCTAGGGTATAACATCGATTTTTTTGACTGCCATAGGTGGCTAAATTCCACTCAGCTTCCCTCATTAAACGTATTCCTTGACCTTGAAAACGACAGTAGGCGATCGCTTCATAATAGTTCACTTCTACTGGCCAATCGAGAGGTAAATCGAAAACATCAAACATGGCTCGATATTGATAATTTCCTCCCTCATCTACCAGCCAAAATTTAGGATATTTGACTCGATAATGATTTTTCCATTGCCAAGCTTCCTCATCCCAATAGCTGGGATTTTCGTAACCACCATTATGAACAAATTCTTTAAATTCTCCGTTGGTAATCATATATTTACTCACCAGAAAATTGTTAACTTGAACTTGACGATAACCATACTCGTTATCCCAACCATAAATAGGAGAATCTTGGGGTTTACCAATTTCCACTATTCCCCCAGAAACCTCCACCATTTGATTAGGATAAGCTTGACCAAAAGCAGGGGCATAATGCCACCCTTGAGGACGTTGCAGACAATCTAGAGGCAGTTGTCTGAGTAACATTGAAGAGGTTTCAAAGTGAACACGCTGATGCTCAATTCCCATCATTAATGACCAGAGATAATGCTGAGGATGAATAGGAAGATTAAGGGGGATATTTTTAATTATTTCGACCACAATTTCATAGACTTGTTGTCGATATTTCCAAACTTTAGCCACCCTGGGCCACTGAATATGGGCGATAGCAGAGTTTAATTCTGCGGGAGTTGCGGGATCTACTCCCACTCCAAACAATAATTCGTAGTCAGGATTAGGGCTTTTTTTTAATAGGTTAACCATCTGCAATTTATTAGTATAAAAAGCGGCGGCATGACCTAAATAAAAGATGAGGGGATTTCTTAAATCGTCAGGGTTACAATAAAAAGCTTCTTCTTTGATGATGCTTTTTAACAGCATATCTTCTAATTGCCAAGCATTTTCAAAATAGTCCAGTATATTTTCTCGACTACAGTTACTTAGAGAGATAGGAGCCTGTGCTTGAATCTTTTCCATGTTTTTATGCCTCTATTACTGATAAAAATCTTTTCATTATTTACAGGGATAACTGACAGAGAATTAAACCGAATAAATTTTCAGGATCGGTGAAAACCTTGAGCGGTTTAAATCCCTTTGATTCTAGGTCTTTTTGCATAGTTTCTAGGTTGAATTTACGGGAAATTTCTGTTAAAATACTCTCCGATGCTTGAAAATTAACTGTTAAATCGAGTTTTTTGAGATGCACAGGGTGAGTTTTTTGACAAATTAAATACATTTCAATTTGAGATTGATCTTGATTATAGATAGCTTGATGACTAAATAAATCAAGATTAAAATCAGCTTGAAAGCGCCAATTTAAATGGGAAAGCATATTTAAATTAAAAGCGGCTGTTACCCCTTGGGCATCATTATAAGCTGCTTCTAATATTGCCGCTGGTTTTTGGAGATCAATCCCTAATAAAAAATAATCTCCAGCTTTGAGAACAGTGGCAATTTCTTCTAAGAATTTATCACATTCAGCCGCAGAAAAATTACCGATCGAACTTCCCAAGAAAAAAATCATTCTGGTATTATCGGAAGCATTTCGATAATAGGCTAAGGCCTGTTCATAGGTTCCAATTAACCCCTGAATAAGTAAATTAGGATATTCTTTTTGTAATTCTATGGCACTAGCTTGGAGAATAGTTTCACTAACATCGATAGGTACATATTTAGAGGATTTTTGCTGCTGATAATAAGCGTCCAATAACAGACGAGTTTTAGTGGAACTACCACTACCTAATTCTATCAATTCGCAGGGCCCTGTATAGGCGACAATTTCTGGGGCATATTCTTGGAGAATAGCGGCTTCTGTTCTAGTGGGATAGTATTCTGGCAATTGACAGATTTCTTCAAAAAGTTGCGAACCTTGCCGATCATAAAAATATTTAGATGGTAAACTTTTGGGGGTTTTAGTTAATCCTTCAATCACATCTTTGCCATCATCTTTAACCAGGTTTTGTCCCGTAGCAACGGTGGCTAAATACTCAATTTGTAACAGTTCTTGGTTAGATTGTTTAAGTTGCATAGATTCTCCGATTATTCTCCAGTTTTTTGATTGTTCTCGATCGATACCGAGGATGAAATCCACTTTGACAGCTTGAATGCTGGCAGAGATTATCATTCCCCGGTAATCTTACCACTAAAACGCCGCAAAATTTACCTCTTGTCTAGATAGACAAAGTTTATGGATTCTCAATAAAAGCTGTTAAATCGCTCAAGATGAGTGCTGATGTTATTCAAGTAAAATTACTGGTTTAATTAATCAGCAAAGACTGCATTTCCTCTAAGGTAAGATTTTCTTGAATATAGCGAGGTTTAAGGGGATGATAGGGACTAGCAAGACGATCTATCTTAATAATTCTAGCCGTTTCAGGAATGATCGGAATATCGGGATCGTAGGGAGTGCTGCGGGTAAGGGAACTAGAAAAACCTTTAAAAATAGAGATTTCTTCCTCCTCCCCATCCACAGCAATAGTCACTAATAAAACCTCGTGGGGATTTTTGAGGGTGTATTGTTCGAGTTGTTGACCAATATTCATAGAAAAATGGCTAATCATCGATAGCTAAAAACTTACTGTTGTAAAGCTGAACGTCCCTGTTTGCCAAGACGAATAAGAAGAAAATGGGCAAAATAGAGAGTATAAAAAGAGAAACCAACTAAACCAAAAAAGCCCAAAACATTAGCAGTAGCTTCTGAATGAAAAATCTCGCGAAACTGCCAGGGTGCTTCCTGCCAAACCTGACAATAGGGAGAATTTAGCAATTCCCCTGACATAGCACAGGAGAGAAAAGGTAAGGTAGAAATTGCGCCCAGAGGACAATAAATCGTAACTGCCCAACGCCAAGCAGTGGTGACAAATTTAATTGGACTGGCGGGTAAATCTTTAATTTCATCGTTAATATCCACCCAAAACCAGAGGGAAATCGGGATTAAAATCTTTGCCAAAAAACTGGTGACAAAACCAATCGGCCAGGAAGCGATCATTAAATATACAGTAATTAATAAAAGACTAGCCACTCGCCAATAGATAATCAACAATTTCTGCAATGATTCGATTTTTGCAAATAAAGACCAAATCAACAAAACTGCCGGGATAATCACCGTAAATAGCACGGCTAAACGATAATCTATCCAAACGAGAGGACGAAACCAAAGCTGATTCATAAACTATTCAGACATAATTACACTGTCAACATTTTACTGTCTTCGGACGCAGGAGCCAAAATCGGCCACAGCTTGACCAACAAACAAAAAAACGAGGGGCGATCTCTTTATAGTTGAGATCGCCCTAAAGCTAGGATTCTACTGTGAGGAGAGAAAAAACCGCTGCCTGACTGCATTAATCTTCATAAATGCGACACTCGGCGGCATCGGGATTAGAATCACAATAATTTTCGAAGTAGGTTTTTTGGGGGTGGTCCTGACGTTGGTGAGCGGCTTCTGCTTGTAATTCTTCCACCGCATCCCAAGCGGCGGCGCATTCGCCAGAGGTGGCACCTTCCGTACTACAGACGGCTCTGGCGTTTTCTAGCTCTTCTTGAATTTTGTCTTGGATATTGCTCATGATTCCTCTGGAATTGATCTATTGACACTCTAACAATTATACAGTCACGTTCTCAAACCACAGGATCGGTTATCCCACTTGATCGCCTTTCCTGTGCTATGAAGCCGATCCTAGCGCAATTTTTCGGGAATTTAACATCAAGATTTCCTGACCGGGCCAATTTTTAGCCTACATTCCGCACTGGAGAAATGCCAGAGGGATTTCTCCCCGGCATAGACAGCGAGCAGAACCATATATCGACTTATTTAGGGTTTGCTGAATAAATCTAAAAACCTTGTTGGGTAAAACTTTTAGACCTTTTGGCCATCAAAAAGTAATGGATCTGGGAGTGATCGGGGGAAAAATTCCGGGACTTTTTCCCTGAAAATTAGGTAATTGACCCCCTCAAAATCGGTAAAACCCTACACCCCACACCCTACACCCTGCCCCCAGGAAAAACTTTTTCAGCAAACCCTAGTATAGTAAGGTGAGCATTGGCTACCCTTGAGAGCAAACTTTGGTGGGGAAAGCCCACCTTTTTTTATGACCATTATTAACGGAAAAACCAAGTTATTAGGCGTAATCGGCGATCCCATCGGCCATACTCTTTCTCCCCCCATGCACAATGCCGCTATCGATGCCTTGGGGCTAAATTATGTCTATCTTCCCCTACCTATCGCCCCGAAAAACTTAGCAACTGCGATCGCTGGTTTGTCCGCCATCGATCTACAGGGTTTTAGCGTCACAATTCCCCATAAATTAGCCATTATCCCCTTATTATCGCAAATTACCGAGAAAGCAAGGCTAGTGGGCGCAGTTAATACCGTCTGGCGCACGGAAACTGGCTGGCAGGGAACGAATACCGATGTGGATGGCTTTCTCGCTCCCTTGAAATCCCTTGACAAAGATTGGAGTCGGGTGAATCCAGTTATTTTGGGCAATGGCGGCGCTGCCCGGGCGGTAGTGGTGGCTTGCGCCCAGTTGGGCTGTGGCAAAATTCATCTGGTAGGACGCAATCAAAAGAAATTAGATCCTTTTAAAGAAAGTTGGGCGAATACCAGCCTCTATGACCTCCTAGAAGTGCATAGCTGGGACGAATTAGAAGGGCTGCTATCCACCACAGAACTCCTGATTAATTCTACCCCCATCGGAATGTCTCCCCAGGGCGAACAATCCCCAGTTGAGTTAGAATTATTAGACATTTTGCCACCATCGGCGATCGCCTACGATCTGATTTATAATCCCCGGCCGACCAAATTTCTCCGGTTGGCCCAGACTAGAGGGATAAGAATTATTGATGGGTTAGAAATGTTAGTTAATCAGGGAGCGATTGCGTTAGAAATCTGGTTAGGTCAACCCGTCCCCGTCTCGGTCATGCGGGAAGCTTTGTTAAAACAATTCTAAATGTTAAAATCCTATTTCTGGCTTGATTTATGCCCCCTTCTAGCTCCTTTTGGAAAACTCTGAATAACTCGATTCTAGTGCGCTATCTATTATTATTTGGTTGTGGCTGGAGTCTGATTATCTTAATTAATTATTTCTACGGGACGATCGCTATTTTTACCGGTTCAGCGATCCTGGCCGCTCTATTAAATTATCCCGTGGTTTGGTTATCCCGTTATCTACCGAGAGGACTAGCCATTGCTATTACCACCATAGTAGCTTTTATCCTCCTATTTAGATTAGTCACAGGCATAGGATTAGAAGCAGTTAGTCAGGGGAAAGGACTACTATTCAATCTTACAGATGCCTTGGGTCAACAAGATTTTTTACCCTTTAAAGACTTTCTCGATCGATTAGATTTGAATAAAATGGTGGGAAGCTTACAAACCGGTTTAGCCACGGGTTTATCGATCGTACAGGGAGTTTTTTCCAGCGTCTTTACTGGCGTTTTCGGGGCGGTGATCAGTGTTTATATGCTCATCGATGGTGATAAACTCTGGCGAGGTTTTTTGCAACTTCTCCCCCCAGCATACCGGGAGCGTTTTGCCCAGTCTTTTCGACAAAGTTTCTTGGGATTTATTCGCGGGCAACTGTTGTTAATGCTCTTTTTATCGGTGACGAGTTTCTTAAGTTTTTCCCTATTGGGAATTAAATATGGGCTAGTTTTGGCGGGTGTTCTTGGTGTTATCGATGCTATCCCGGGTATTGGTGCAACCCTGGGCATTTTGTTGGTAACTATCTTGACTTTTACCTCCCAGGGACTAGCAATTGCCGTTAAAGCTTTTATTGTCTGTGTTGTCTTGGTGCAAATTCAAGATAATATTATTCGCCCTAAAGTTATGGGCAATGCCCTAGAATTAAACCCGGTAATTTTATTTTTATCTCTCTTTATCGGCGAAAGAGTTGCGGGATTATTAGGGGTTTTTCTCTCCATTCCTATCGCCGGAATGATTGCGATCTGGATCGGATCGAGCGAAGAAAAACCAATAACAGATTTAGAGGAAAATCAGTTAGGAGAAAGTCAAAAGAATTAAGAGCCGATCCCCAGTCTCTACTATACAATTAGGGAAATTTGTTATCCACAACACTCGATCGCTAAGTAGGTAGGCGTTAAAAGTTATCAGATGCCCCCCTTATTAAGGGGGGATTAAAGGGGGGACTAAGGGGGGATCGGCACCCCCCTTATCAAGG
>NZ_JADEXI010000167.1:0-8344 GCF_015207185.1 Microcystis sp. LEGE 08355
GTGTTGGGTTGCACTTTGTTTAACTACATTTTGGCAATAAAGAGGCGATTAGGGTTGATAAACGGCGAACGCTAATCTTGTAAGCTTTAAAAAGTGCTATATAAAAAACTAAACAAACTATAATTAAAATTACTGCAAAAATTTAGAGAGTAAAGAAGGAAATATGACAGAAATAGTTTTTTTAGTGGAAGATGCACCGGAAGGGGGATATACAGCAAGGGCATTAGGCGAGTCTATTTTTACCGAAGCCGATGATTTACAGTCTTTACGAGAAATGGTAAAAGATGCCGTTAATTGTCATTATGATGATAGGGAAAATCGCCCTAAAATTATTCGTTTACATATTGTTAGGGATGAGGTATTTGCGGTATGAAGCTACCCAGAGATTTATCCAGTGATGACTTAATCAAAAAATTGTCTGAGTTAGGTTATGAAGTGAGTCGTCAAACGGGTAGCCATATTAGACTAACTACTTCTGAAAATGGTACACATCAGATTACTATTCCTGCTCATAATCCTGTCAAAATAGGCACTTTAAATAATATTTTGCGTGATGTCGCTCTACATTTTAATCTAAGTAAAGATGAACTATTAAAAAGACTGTTTTAAAATGGCGATCACCTGTAGATTGAGTGCGATCCAAGATGATCAATTATTAATTTATTTGGTTGGTGTTGGGTTGCACTTTGTTTAACTACATTTTGGCAATAAAGAGGCGATCGCTTTTATTTTAATAATCTTTCCTATTTTTCATGACTTCCTATCCACCCCCAAATATAATCTTCACCATCTTTAAAAGCTAAAGCTCTATAATTAATACCAAATCTTGCCGATCAAAATTCTCCAACTTTTTTAAAAGACAAAGAAGGATGGTTTAAGTCACTTTTTGAAAGCTCAAAATTCCTTCTTGCTAAAATTTGATTTGTTTTTCCCATTGTTGATCGTCTAACTTATTAATCCAATTTCTTAAATACAAAAATTCATCAAAAGTAAGGCTTTCAATTTCCGCTTGAGTTAATTGTAACTTTGTCATCTTACTATCTTTCCACAACAATAGTTCAAATTTGAGTTTTATATTATCATTTTTTATGTAAAAATGGGGATTTGTGATCGCATTTGGCAGAATATTAGAAGTGCGATCGCTTTTCTGATCGGGTGCATTATACTTTGTTAATGCACCTTATTTATTGTCTATTGATGAAATGATCCAAAGACGTTAATTTAAAAGATTGAGGTAAGGCAGTTTGTTGGGTTGGTCTTGTGTTAAAATTAAGCTGGAGTAAATTCTAATCCCCGATTAAAATTTCAACGGAACAATCACCATGAACTTTTATACCGTTATTCTGAGAAAAAGTGCAAATTATTGGGTTTCATTATGTCTTGAAAATGGATTAGTTGGACAGGGAGAAACTCAGGAAAAAGCTATTGAGAAACTAAAAGAAGCGCTTGAATCTTTTTGGGAGATTTATCATGATCAAGCCAATATATATACCAGTCCTATTCCTATAGACGAACTTCATGAATTTTTAACTGTGGGAGATTCTGAAACTCCCGAAACTTACGAACTCAGAAAAGTTTATGCCTAAAAATATTCCTTCTCTTAAACCCAAAGCACTAATCAAAATTCTTGAAAAAGGAGGCTGTCAATTTTATCGAGAAGGAAAAGGTGATCATCGTTTATATTGTAGAGTATTGTATAATCAACGTCGAATCGTTCCTATCGATATAGGTGCAAAAGAAATGTCCCCTGCTTATGTTTTACGAATTTTTAGACAATTTGGTTTTACAGATGAAGAAATAGAACATTTATTAAAATAGATGATTGAATGCGTTTTTTCAAACGAAGAAATTATCTATTCTAGTACGCTTTATCTTAATTTTATTTCCAAAAGCTAAAATAAAGTGATAGCTACTTTTTTAAGGTACATTAACACAAGAGTAAAACCCTCGATTGCTTGTTATAAATTGATTTAATGATTAATTTTCACCCAGTCATCGCCGATAAATTAGCCTCCCTTAAAAACAGGTAAAGTGACTATCACCATTTTGCGTAATTTTTCGCTCTGGTAATGAACTTTTGATTATGAAATGATCCAAAGACGTTAATTTAAAAGATTGAGTTCAGGGGAGTTTGTTGGGTTGGTCTTGTGTTAAAATTGGGTTAGGGCTAGTCTGAATCATTTATCCTGTATCATTTAACGGTGGAGAAAACTATGCTAAAAACCTTTAAAGCAATTTTGAAAAATAATACCCTTCAATGGCTTGATGAAACCCCTGAAATCAACTCCGAATATCCTGTTAATGTTTATATTACCTTACTAGAAGAAAATATCATTGGTGAAAATCGATCTAACGGTCAAAAAATGGCCAATGCTTTGAAAAAAATTGCTAATAATAATACTTTTACTGATGTTGATACCCAACAGTGGCAACAACAAAATCGGTGCGATCGCTCTCTTCCTGATCGGGATTAAATCATGTTATTAGATAGTAATATTATTATCTATGCCGCTCAATTGGAAAATGAGTTTCTCCGGGAGTTTATTGCAGAAAATTCTCCTTATGTCTCTGCTTTATCCTATCTGGAAGTTTTAGGCTACCATCGGTTAACTCATCAAGATAAAGTCTATTTTGAAGAATTTTTTACAAGCAGTAACTTTAAAATAAATCAGAAAGATGTCCTTAGAAGATGCCATTATTGCGGGAACAGCTTTCGTTTATAATTTAACAATTGTAACTCGCAATATTGATGATTTTAATTTTCTTAGTAAATTAAATCTAATTAGGGTTTGCTGAATAAGTACGGGCGAAGCATTCGGATAGAAAATCTACCTTTTCACCGATAGGTTATTGTCCGAATGCTTCGCCCCTACAGGACGCGGGCCGATGAAGACGCAAGGTTTTGAACGAAGATTCTCTCAAAATCTTGCACCTGTGGGAGCGAGAAAAGCCCCAAAACCTTTACTTTGCCTACATTTCAAATTTATTCAGCAAACCCTAATTAACCCTTTTCAACATTGACCAATTGTCAATAGCTTTTGAGATGCTCTCACCCTGTAGAAAATCAAGAATATTTTTTAGGTGGAATAGGAAGATGAAATTTATAAGTAAACTAACAAATTATCATCACCTAAACCACTTTCTAGCCTAATTAATAGGGCCATTTCCAGTTAGTAATCTCGTCCTTATCGATACCATTGGTAAAAGCATAATCGAGATTATCGATAATAGCATTTTTCATTCGTTCTTTCACATGACCAGCAGCAGAGCCTAATTTCGGCACGCGATCGATGACATCGATTACTAAATGAAAACGATCAACTTGGTTACGAATCGCCAATTCTAGGGGAGTATTAATATTCCCTTCTTCTTTGTAACCGCGCACATGAATACGTTCTTGATTACTGCGCCGGTAGGTAAGTTTATGAATCAGCCAAGGATAACCGTGGAAATTAAAGATAATTGGCTTATCAGGGGTAAATAAACTATCAAAATCCCGTTCTGATAAACCGTGGGGGTGTTCACTTTCCGACTGTAATTTAAACAGATCAACCACATTGATAAAGCGAACTTTTAAGTAAGGGAATTCCTCTCGCAGAATTGCCGTTGCTGCTAAAGATTCTTTAGTGATAATATCCCCACAGCAAGCCATAATTACATCTGGTTCATCGGGATTTGTTCCGTCATCATCGTTACTGGCCCAATCCCAAATACCGATACCTTTGGTGCAGTGTTTAATTGCTTCTTCAATGGTCAAGTATTGCAGGTGTTTCTGTTTATCAGCAACGATAATATTAGTGTAATCCTTGCTCTTGAGACAGTGGTTAGCCACACTTAATAAACAGTTACCATCGGGGGGAAGATAAACCCGCACCACGTCGGCACTTTTATTGGTTACTAAATCGATAAAACCGGGGTCTTGGTGACTAAAACCATTGTGATCCTGCCGCCAAACCACCGAGGATAACAACAGATTCCAAGAGGAAACAGAAGCGCGCCAAGGTACATGATTTTTGCAGATATCGAGCCATTTAGCGTGTTGGTTGAACATGGAATCGATAACATGAGCAAAAGCCTCGTAGGAGTGAAATAAACCGTGACGACCAGATAATAAATAACCCTCTAACCAACCGACTAAAGTATGTTCACTCAGCATCTCCATCACACGACCATCGGGAGATAATTGGCTACCATCTAAATCCTCGGGATAGGTATCAGCTAACCAAGCTTTTTTAGTTACTTCATAGAGAGCTGCTAAACGATTAGAAGCAGTTTCATCGGGACCAAAAACGCGAAAATTAGTCATATTATTTCGCATTACATCCCGCAAAAATACCCCCATCACTCCCGTATTTTCCGCTTCCACTTGGCCCGGGTGGGTGACATCTACGGCATATTGACGAAAATCGGGCATTTTTAGATCTTTACGCAGCAATCCGCCATTAGCGTGCGGATTAGCACTCATGCGACGATGACCAATAGGAGCGAGTTCTTTAAATTCCGGCTTAAATTGACCCGTGGTATAGTCAAATAACTCCTCCGGGTTATAGCTTTTCATCCACTCCTCTAATTTTCTCAAGTGGTCGGGGTTTTCGTGCATCCCACCCATGGGGACTTGGTGAGCGCGCCAGAATCCTTCTACTTTATGACCATCAACATTTTTCGGACCGGTCCAACCCTTGGGAGACCGGAGGATAATCATTGGCCAGGGGTAACGTTTAGCTACTCCCGTGCTGCGAGCTTCCTGTTGATAGGAGCGAATCTGATTGATACAGTGTTCTAGGGTGGCGGCCATTTTTTGATGGCAGTGCAGCAGGTCTTCATCTTCCTTACATTCGACGATGTAGGGAGTGTAACCGTAACCAACAAAGAGACTTTCTAACTCGTGGGTCGAAATACGGGAGAGAATGGTGGGATTAGCGATTTTATAACCGTTTAAGTTTAAAATTGGCAGTACCGCACCATCGCGAATCGGGTTAAGGAATTTATTCGAGTGCCATGCGGTAGCAAGGGGACCGGTTTCTGCTTCCCCATCACCCACCACCACGGCCGTAATTAGGTCGGGATTGTCAAAAACAGAACCGTAGGCATGGGAAACACTATAACCCAGTTCGCCGCCCTCATGGATAGAACCGGGGGTTTCGGGGGTGACGTGACTACCGATGTGACCGGGAAAAGAAAATTGTTTAAAGAATTTTTGTAATCCTTCCTCGTCTTCACTTTTATCGGGGTAAATTTCCGAATAGGTTCCTTCTAGATAAACCGGACCGAGTACCCCCGGCGCTCCATGGCCGGGACCGGCCATAAAAATCACATCGAGGTCGTATTTTTTGATTAAACGGTTGAGGTGAACGTAGGTAAAACTTAAGGCCGGACTTGCTCCCCAGTGACCAAGTAAGCGATACTTAACGTGTTCGGGTTTAAGATGTTCCTTGAGCAGGGGATTATCGCGCAGATAAATCATACCTACAGCTAAATAGTTACAAGCGCGCCAATAGGCATGGGTTTTGTAGAGTTCGTCTTGAGAAAGGGGATTTTGCTCTGTTAAGGGTCTTTCTGGTGCGGATACCATGAATATTTCTCCAATATCTATGAACGATGAGATTAAGAGAGTTGATAGACAATTTCTCCAGATTATCGAGAGGGTTAACCCTCGGTCAGTTTTCAAACTGTAATCAAGAGTCTAACCTTTTGGGGCGCAAAAAACTATTAAAATAAGCTATATTTTGCCGATCCTGCTTGGGTAATTTATGTCAGTCGGGCGGGGTTTTTAAATGGCTTTTAAAGGAAAATTAATGTCTTCTTAACTTATAGAGCAATAAATTCTCTGAGAACTTTTTTGTCGGGAAGAGCCTAATTAGGCCTTCTCGATGCCGGTGGTGAGGACTACTAGGATAGCAAATTTATTATTTTTTATCTTTAGACCTCCTGCAAAAGTAAGTTTTAGAGCCGCTATCAGGTCAAAATATCTAAAAAAATCGGATAAATTTGACATAATCTTAGATTTTATGGATATTATAGTTATCTTTTGTCTCCTGTCTCGGAGTCTCCTGTCTCGGAGTCTCCTGTCTCGGAGTCTCCTGTCTCCTGTCTTCTCACCTAACGAAAGATTTTTGATTTTTGCAGGAGAGCTTTTGAAGCACTGAAACTTAAAATCTTTCTATACTTCATCTAGCGATCAACAAAAGCTGATTAGCATATATAGTGATTCTCTAAAGGCCAATCAATTCTCAAATTATTTTTTCTTGATCGTGCCTAAGCTTATCGCAGCTGCAAAGGAGTTTTTTTTATGACAAAAGTAAGAGTCGCTATCAACGGATTCGGTCGCATCGGTCGCCTCGTTTTTAGGGCGGGTATCCAAAATCCTGATTTCGAGTTTGTTGGTATCAATGATCTCGTCCCCCCCGATAATATTGCCTATCTGCTCAAATACGACTCCACCCACGGACGTTTTCAGGGTACGGTAGAAGCGAAAGAAGATGGCATCGTCGTGGATGGTAAGTTTATCCCCTGTTACTCGATTAAAGACCCCGCTCAACTACCCTGGGGTGCAACCGGGGCCGATTATGTGGTTGAGTCCACCGGTTTATTTACCACCGCCGAAGGAGCAGGAAAACACCTAGAAGCAGGGGCCAAACGGGTAGTTATCTCCGCACCCACCAAAGATCCCGATAAAGTGCGTACTATTGTACTAGGTGTCAACGACAATGAATACGATCCCGCTAAAGATCTGATCGTCTCTAATGCTAGTTGTACCACCAATTGTTTAGCTCCGATCACCAAAGTTATTAACGATAACTTCGGACTAGCGGAAGGATTAATGACCACAGTACACTCGATGACCGCCACTCAACCCACCGTGGATGGTCCATCGAAAAAAGATTGGCGCGGTGGTCGCGGCGCTGGTCAAAATATTATCCCCTCCTCCACAGGAGCAGCCAAAGCAGTAACCCTAGTTATTCCTTCCCTAAAAGGCAAATTAACCGGTATGGCCTTCCGTGTGCCAACTCCCAACGTTTCGGCGGTGGATTTAACCTTTAAAACCGCAAAAGCCACCAGTTACGAGGAAATTTGCGCCGCTATGAAAGCCGCCAGCGAAGGACCGATGAAAGGTATCCTCGGTTATACCGATGAGGAAGTGGTATCGAGTGACTTTATCACCGACCCCCACTCCAGTATTTTTGATGCTAAAGCTGGCATTCAACTTAATGCCAATTTCTTTAAGGTCGTCTCTTGGTACGATAACGAGTGGGGTTATTCCTGCCGGATGTTAGACCTCATGAAAATGATGGCAGCTAAGGAAGCAACCCTAGTAACAGCCTAAATCAGTTATCAGTTATCAGTTATCAGTAACCAGTTATCAGTAAACAGTGAACAGTGAACAGTAACCAGTAAACAGTAAACAGTGAAAAGACAGCACTGTTAATGCCATTAGACATCTCCAAGAGTTAAACAAAATAGTTCTAGGGCTGAAATGTATGTCTTTGTCTATTTAGGGTTTGCTGAATAAATGTGAAATGTAGGCAAGGCAAGGGTTTTGTGGCTTTTCTCGCTCCCACAGGTGCAAGATTTTGAGAGAATCGCGCTTCAAAACCGGGCATCTTGAGCGGCGATTGCGTCCTGTAGGGGCGAAGCATTCGGGCAATAACCTATCGGTGAAACCGTAGATTTTCTATCCGAATGCTTCGCCCGTACTTTTTCAGTAAACCCTATTTAATATTGCTCACTTAATAAGTAGGTGGGTGTTAAAAATTGCCAGATCCCCCCTTATCAAGGGTGGCAGGGGTATCCCCCCACTTAATACTCAAATCTGATCACTGATAACTGATCACTGATCACTGATCACTGATAACTGATAAGATGAATCCAAAATTTAAAGATATTACTGCTTGGGAACAGGCACAATTATTAATGCAGCCAGCATTTATTCGGGTGCTGGATAATCTGCGTAAACAGTTAGAAAATTCCCTCTGGAAAGGAACTTATACAGAAATTCAAGATCCCTATCCCAGTTATCTGCTCTGTTTGACTTATCTCGATCGCTCCGTTACTGTAAATATTTGGGAACTTTGTTTTCAAGTCTGTTTTCTCGATTATCCCACCGATGAGGGAGAGAGCGTCACCATCGATACCAGTCTCCTCGACCCCACCGGTGAACTAGATTGGCAGAGTTTGGAAACGAAAACCGAGCGCATTATTAAGCAATTATTCGCTAATTTACCCCCATGAAAGCAGATTTAGACACGATCAAGGCAGAGTATGCCGCTAATTTTCTCAAAGATTACCACAATGATCCCCAAAGTTTAGCATCCCAAACAATTTTAATCGATCGCTCCCATTGGGG
>NZ_JADEXI010000001.1:0-38634 GCF_015207185.1 Microcystis sp. LEGE 08355
GCGAAGCATTCGGATAGGAAATCTCCGGTTTCAGCGATAGGTTATGCCCGAATACTTCGCTCCTACAGGACGTGTGGGCCGATGAAGATGTAAGGTTTTGAAACATGATTCTCTCAAAATCTTGCACCTGTGGGAGGGAAAAAAGACCCTAAGACCCTTACCTAGTCTATATTTCACATTTATTCAGCCAGCCCTAAGTAAGTTTTTGATAGATATAGAAAATGGAGTTAATGTGTATTTTTTCAATACTGGTGGTTTTGCCTTGGGCAGTAACACCCCCAAAAATATAGATTGAACCATCAAGGAAGGCAGTTCCCAAAGATTTTCTCCCTTCCTGGAGGGGGGCTGCTTGTCGCCAAATCTGGGTCTGAGCATCATAGACAAAGGTGCTATCCTGTTCACTCCAAGAATTTGTTCCACCAATGATATAAAATTGACCTGCGATCGCACTGATTCCCATGTGGCTCAGGGACATGGGTAAAGGCTTTTGTCTGAACCATCGCTCTTTTAAGGGAACATAAATATCACACCAAGGAACTTTTTTATCTCCCCACAGTCCACAAAACTTTTTTTTCTGTCCTCCAAACAGATAGATAGCCCCCTGATATTCTCCAATCCCAAAAGCAGATCTGGCTCTAGGCAGAGAAGGGCATTGTAACCATTGATTAGTTACTAAATCATAGACTTCATTAACACCAGTGACCAGATTGGGAAATAATCCCCAGAAACCGCATACCTGTCCTCCAATTGCATAAAGCTTCTGTCCCACGACACCAATCCCTAAATGACTTCTCGGCGTAGGCATTGGGGGACGATTGAGATTCCATTGATCGGATTCGGGGTCATATTCGTAGTGAAGTCCTGTTTTTTCACCCGCTTTCCTCCCTTCAACCACATATCCACCAATCACGTGCAGTTTGTTGTTTATAACCCCCACAGCAAAGGCTTTTCGTTTGGGATCGGGCATAGGCTTTTTTTCTTGCCAAAGTTCTAGAGCATTATTGGGTTGGTAAGCCCACAGTTCCCCTGTTTCCCACAAACAATAAATCTTTTCTTCGATTACCGTCGTATAGACTCGTCCGGCTTTGGGCATTGGGGGGGTAATCTCCTGCCAATTTTGGGGTCTTAATACAGGGACAGTGATGGAAAAACCTGTATAAGTATATTCTGGGGGAGCAACGGGACTAGAACCCAGAATCGAATATTGCGGAGGAACAAAACCGATATTTGGAGCTAGTTTATCGGGGGTAATAGCGTAATCGACCACTTGAGGGGTATCAACCAAATTAGGAGCTAATTCTCCATAAAGTCGGCCAACAGTGACATTACGACGAAGAAAGGTATCACTCTCTACCGCTAACATTCCTTCAACGGTTAAATCTCCTGTGATTGTCCCCCCACTTTTGCTTAACCAATCTCCGAGATTAGGAACAATATTACGCAGATCTTTGAGAATTTCTAAGGAATATGCTTGGTTAAATTGTAGGAGGGCTAAGGGCATATAATGATGTTCAATGCCTTGGGGTGGTTGAAATTTAGGGTTTGACTGTTCATCCACCGGCCACTCAATACTATTGTTGATTGTGCGTGCGGGTATCCACCAATAATCTCGTTGTTGATAAATAGCGTCTTCTTCAAATTGAATTTCTATTCCATCTTCAATTTCTAACCATCCTTGGCGAAGGGGAATAACACCGCTTTTTAGAGGGGATAATTGAACGTTTCTTTCTTTATTCCATCTCATTTGTTTTTGATCCCATCGTCTGACAAAAGGATGTTTAGTACGATTACGTCCAAATTTGGCTGGGGGAGCAGGGTTAACCGTCAGGCGAGTTGTCGGAGAACTTATGTCCCCATCTATGTGTTGAATCTGGCATAAATGCTTGATTTGATTAGCTAAAATATAGTCATCATCAACAATTTCGATCCAGTCTCTCTTTTGTAAAGCAGGTGTACCGGGGGGACTATTAATAATAGTAATAAGGCTGGTTTCTATTTTTTGAATCGGATAAGTAATTGAGCCATTTTCTTTCGACCATTTTAGGGTAGCAATTGGTCGTAAATAAAAGATTTGTTCTAAGGGATACTCCAAGTCATCAGTGAGTAAAATTTGATTATTTTCGGGGTTGATTTTCTGGATTTTGACGATTTTTTCTTTTTTTGATGAAGCAACTTTAAAGATAATTTCAAGCCATTCTTGGTTTTCCCAAAGCTTCAAATTTCCTTCGATTATTTTAAAGCAATTGGCTTCGATTAGTTGTCCTTTTAAGATGGGTAAAAATTCAGCAGAGAATAAGGGACATCCAGAGACAAAACCAGGATTATGAATTTCAATTCGATACAGATAATTTCCTTTAATGGGAATCTTATAATCCTGGCGAGCTTTTAACTGACCACGTTGGCGATTTAATCTTGCTAACTGTTGAAATTTCTCAATCCATTGTTGTTGATTATTGTCATTTTCTAGAGCAAGTAATTTAACTTGACAAATAATTTTAGAGCGTCCTGTGGTATCAGCCCCACCCAAGGCAATTTCTCGAATAGTTGGGTCAGAAATAGAGGAAATATAGCGTGACCACACATCTAAATAAACTAAATAAATTCCCTGCAAACTTTCTAGATGAGGTAAAGCACTATGAGGTAATTCTAGTTGTTCGGTTAGCAAAATATCGGCTTGATTTTCACATAAAATTCCTCCCGTATAAGCAACACCATGACTAATAAAAAGAGGCTGAATGAGCCAAATAGGAGGAGAATATCGTTTCTCTAAATTGCCATTTAAGTTGGTCGAGATAATTTCTTTATTTTGTAAAAGTGACCAGTGCGGCTGTTTTTGTAAATGCTTTAATTTGAAATTTAATGAATTTTGTTCTAATGCTTCTCTGTTCAAAATTTCTGATATTAAAATATCAGCGATTAATCCATCAAAAAAGTTATCTGGTTGCTCATTTAACCATTGTGCACCAATTAAAAAGGGAAGATCAGAAGCTTCTTGATAATCATTGAATTGGTAAGAGGTAGCGACTAGCTGATCATCGACAAATAAATAAAGATTATTACCAATAGAAACTACGGCAATATGGACAAATCGCCCTAATTCAATAACTTTAATAGCTTCTAAGGAATGGAGATAAATGGCATCTGAATAGTCAAGGGTATTTTCTCTCACTAATTCAGCATTCTGTTGATCTAGTAACAATTCTATTCTTTGGAAAACTACCGTCCCATTGGGTTTAATAAAAAGACGATATTCTCCCTGATAATCATTACTTTGGTTAAGATTCAATTTACTTAAAATTGTGCCGCCATTACCCTCCCAACGGGGACAAACCAAAGCTTCAATAACAAAACTATCGCTATTCGCTAAAGAAAAGCGTGATCCTAGATTGAGATAGTTAGATTTACCATTAAATTTGAGACAATCTTGTTTAAATATCCGAAAACCGCCATTTTCGTAGGGGACAGCACAATCACCGATGAGATAGCGAATGGCTGACTGCTGATTATGGGTAATACTATCGATCGCCTCATTCCAGTCCGCATCTAGCTGAACGCGCCCTTGTTGCATAAAGACGCGATTGTAACCCTTACTCGCTTTAAAGGTTGACCGAGAAAAATTTCCTTCCATATTCTTGATTTTGTCTAAAACTGGTAAAATTATATCATCTTAGTGGACTTTCCCAACTACGCTAATTTCTTAGCTATTATGATGAGGAGAAAAGTCGATAAATCATCAGTTTACAGCCATATTGTCAATAATTTAATCTGTCACTCTTTCCTCATCAGCGTTTATAGGGTCAACACTCGATGGTTGAGTCGTTTTTGACCACCGAGTTAGTAGTCATCTAGTTCCACTTCACTATCAGATTCACTGTCACTCGAATCTGGATCGAGATCTTCCCCTTTTAACAGTTGGCCAATAGACCTTACCATCTTCTTTGAACGATGTTTTTCGTGGGGATTTGCACCACTTAAGTCTATTGTTTCCATTTTTGGGATCTGTCCTGATGGTGCATTGACCAACTTCCAAAGATCTTGCGATGCTTTTTGTCTATTTTCTCCTTTTCCCGCTATTTGAGAAGAAGAAGTTGTCCCCTTTCCTATATTGTAAACTGTTGCTGGATTAAGTTCCATCCCACGCCTTAAGGCATTAAGTCTTTTTGTTTGATTTTTGTTGCTTGGGGAGGACTCTTTCCACGCTTTAAGATAGGCCTTAAGATAGGCTGTTCTTTGTTTTCTTGTCTCTTGCTGCCAATTTGTTCCTCTCTCTGCAAAACTATGTCTCATTCTTTTGTTCATCACTCTTGGTCTCGGGAATGCCGCTGTCCCCCTCAGAAGTAATGGATCTTTGCCAGCATCTATCGCTGCTTGTAATGCTACTCTTTTCGTAATATGAGCCATAGTATGGGGGCCTTGTTGCCGTTTTCCTATGGCATATCTGTAACCTGTTGTAGCTCTTTTGTCATAAAATCCTATCTTGCCTGTTGACTTTCCGTGTCGATCAAGAATTTTCTTCAACCGTTTTTTGTGCTTTTCTGAGTTTGAGTGAGGCATATTCAGGGATACTTCCTTGTTAAGATTAAGTAGAATAGGAAAACTGCTATAAGTTACATATCTTTATGTATTTCCTTGATTATTGATAATTTATAGCTTACTATAAAAACGTTAACAACCAATATAAATTTATGTCTGGCGGGGAGAGCATTTCCTGGCAACAAGCCAATTTTAACTTTCTGATGGCAGCAATCGCTTCTATCCGACAGCAAATTAACCGATATATTGCCTTTTTGGAGGATAAACGCTGGGATGAGCAACAACTGGAAGCAACATTTGCCCAACTCAACGAAGCCAAAGAACAAATGCCTTCGGCTTCGGCTTTAGAACGTCTCTACCAAACCTTTAATCTTGAACCCTTTGAAATAGATCTGCTGCTACTGTGTGTAGCGATGGAACTCGATCCCACCTTTGCCCAATTATGTGCTGATGCTCAAAAGGATAATAACCTTAATTATCCCACATTTTCCCTCGCCTTAGCCGTCTTACCCGAAGCGAATTGGGAAGCAATTTCTTCGACGGGTTCTTTACGTTATTGGCATTTAATTGAAGTACAACCCGGACCCACCTTACTCACCAGTCCCCTCACCCTTGACGAAAATATTTTCCTCTATTTGATGGGATTATCTTTTATTGACCGTAGATTAGGAGAAATTATCAAACCTCTTCCCACAGAAGAGCGTTTTGCTCCTTCTCATCGCCATTTAGCCCAACAATTAGCCGCCACATGGATAGAAGGAGAACAACAAAAACAATATCCTTTATTGCAATTATCTGGGGATAATCTGGCCGCTAAACAAGCAATCGCAGCTAAGACAGCCGAAAAATTAGACTTACGCTTGGCGCGACTCTCAGTATCAACGCTTCCGAGTAACCCTGAAAGATTAGATTTGATCGTGCGATTATGGGATCGAGAGGCAATTTTGCTGGGAAAAGGTTTATTAATCGAATGCGATCGCCTGACTGAAGACAGCGACACATCCCAAACTGAAGCCTTATCTTATTTTTTGGAAAATAGTGCCAGTTTCTTAATCCTATCGAGCCGAGAGCGGGGTTTATTAACCGAACGACCGATGATTACTTTTGATGTAGAAAAACCCACTCAAAACGAGCAAGAACAACTCTGGAAGATGCTTTTTAGTGAAATTGATCTAGATTTAACGGGACTGGCTAATGAAATTGTCTTTCAGTTTAATATGAACTATCCCAACATTTATGCTACTTGGACAGAGACTTTAGGTAAACTCAGTCAAACTGAAACCGAGACATTTACTGTAAAAGAAGTCGCCCAAATACTTTGGGATACTTGTCGCCTACAAGCAAGACAAAAATTAGATGATTTAGTCCAAAGAATTGAGCCTAAAGCAGGTTGGGGTGATTTAGTATTACCCGAAACTCAGAAGCAAATTCTAGAAGAAATCGCCCTAGAAGTACGCCAAAGAGCCAAAGTTTACCAAGATTGGGGATTTAATCAGAAAAGTGAGCGAGGACTAGGAATTAGTGCTTTATTTGCTGGCTCAAGTGGAACGGGAAAAACCCTTGCTGCTGAAATTTTAGCTAAAGAATTATGCTTAGACCTTTATCGTATTGATTTGAGTACCGTCATTAATAAGTATATCGGCGAAACTGAAAAGAACTTACGACGAGTTTTTGATGCGGCTGAAGCTGGGGGTGCTATCTTATTATTTGATGAAGCGGATGCTCTTTTTGGTAAGCGAACAGAAACCAAAGACTCCCATGATCGCTATGCTAATATTGAGGTTAGCTATTTATTGCAGAAAATGGAAGCCTATCGAGGATTAGCTATTTTGACTACTAACATTCCTGAAGCCTTAGATCGTGCCTTTAAACGACGTTTACGGTTTATTGTTCAATTTCCCTTTCCTGACTTTGCTCAAAGAGTGGAAATTTGGCAAAAAATGTTTCCACCACAAATGCCCCAAGCAGATTTAGACATACAAAAACTAGCGCAATTAAATGTATCTGGGGGTGAAATTCGTAATATTGCTTTAAAAGCTGCTTTTTTAGCCTCAGAAAAAGGACGTGCTGTTACGATGAATGATTTACTACAAGCGGCAAGAAGTGAATATCGTAAGTTAGAAAAAACCCTAACCAGTGATGAAATTAAAGATTGGTTGTCTTGATTTATTCTTGCGGAAGCATTATACTTTCGTAATTTGCAGAAAACTTTCTTGAAAAACCAAGAGTAACAACTGAGCCGGAACAATTTCTTGTAATGCAATGTTCCATTCAGCCAATTTTGCCTGTAGGGTAGGATAAATTTGTGGGTAATCGCCATGAAAACAAAGTGCTTCTAAGTCAACAGCTAAGACACCAGTAATACTCTGGATGGTGGCAATAATAGAATCGGAAGTAATAGTTTGTCCAAAGGTTTGTTGCTGAAAACAATACTGAGCATTGAAAGTTTCTTTAATCTGAGATTTGATACTTAGAATATCGGAATTTTCAGCTATGATTACCTTGACTTGGAACTGAAAAAATAAGGGTACAAAAGAGTCAATTTGTATCGGTTGTGAATGAATACTTAATTTTTGAATTTCTTGATATAAATCCTGACAAAGCTTCGAGTTTTTAGAAATCTGAACACCGTCATTAGCAGCAATAGTAAGATGAATTAATTGTTGATGTCCATTCCACAAAACTTGTGCCTTAGCTTTAGCAATACCGGGGAAAGTAATCGCCAAATCTTCATAGTCATTTAAGGAAACTATCCGACCTAAAGTTCTCACAAATAGAGGTGCTATTTGCCGAATATTGACCATTTTTTCGGGATTTCTCCCCCCAGACGCAGGAATCGGATTAATAACTTTATCCACTCCTGGTTGACGATTGACCATAATGCTTAATTGTCCCCTATCAACGTTCCCATCTTGACCAATACCTGTACGATAAGTTGCCAAGACATTTTCCCGTCCTGTGGGGAGACGAGATCCTTGTTTACCATCACCAAATGTTATGGTAGCTTTTCCTTGCTCGGAAACTTGTAGTAAATAATCATGGCTATCAGTAGTGGAGTTAAATAAATTAGAAACTTGATGCCAAATAATTTCAGTATGATTGACATTAGTGAAGTTAAAATTTGATTGTCTTTCTACTGCTATTGTTAAGGTGCTAAGGTTTTCTATCCCGTTAGGGTTAGGAAGAAAAATTAAAGGATGTCTTTGTAATGCAAACTTTTGATTTTTTTGGGCTGAATTGCCACTTCCTAGAATTTCATTACGGATAGTTTCCCCTTGGGTAGCTCTGGCCACATTCCCACATACTGTTACTGTTTTGTCATCATAAACAAATTCTAAAGACTTAGTTAAACTCACGACTGTATGATTATTATTTTTGTTAATTACATCTGCAACAACTGTAATTTCACTAATTGAAGAAGAAGAATTAACGGCAGATTCGCAAATTATTTCATCCGATTGAGCTATCAATTTAATTTCGAGACTATCGGGAGATTGCAAAAACCAGTAATACAAATGTGCATATTTTGGATGAGAAACTGGAGCTTTTAGCACTTCAAATTGAGGAGTATATTCTACGATTAGTTGTCTAAAATTTTGCCGAATCAAGAAGGTATTGCCGTGATTATTTGACAATCTCCAACAGCGATCAACTTGTTCCACCTCGATAGTTGTACTAGGAGCTAACGATTGGTTATTATCTTGAAATATTTTGTTCAATTGCTCAGTAATAAAACCTTGATTTAATAGTTCTTTAAATTCCGAAGGGATAGTAAATAATTGCTGTTGCTTAAGCGGAGTTGGTTCTAAACTTTCGGCAGATTGTAAATAAGCAGTTGTTCCTGTTCCAACATAAAGATTATTTTCGCCATCTAAAGTTAAGGTTTTGATATTGTTAGAAATACCTAAAGGCCAAAATATCCATGTTTCCCCTTGATTGAGAGAATAAAAAAGTCCTCCCCTTTCTGTTCCAGCATAGAGGATGTCTTGAGGAGAAATTAGTAAACACTGAATATGTTGATCTGAGAGTCCGAAATTTCTTTCTTTCCAAGTTATACCTTGATCAGAAGAATAAAAAATTCCTCCCCCATCAGTTCCAGCAAAAAGCTGTCCTTGAGAGTCACTTACTAAGCTTTTAATTTTCCAAATATTTAATCCTTGAATGACAGCTTGTTCCTCTAATTTTGGAATAGTACAGCGATAGACTCCCTCTTGATTAGTTCCCACATAGAGATAGCTAGGAGTCCAAAGTAAAGCTGATATTTTTTGATCGCTAAAACCGAGAGAAATCCACTGGGAATCATGATAATAAAAAACGCCTTTTTCTGTACCACAATACAAATCTCCTTGCGGACTGAATATTAAACTTAAGACAGGTTCTTTTAAATTTCCTAAAAGACT
The DNA here is from genome assembly GCF_015207185.1 of Microcystis sp. LEGE 08355. Lineage (NCBI taxonomy): Bacteria > Bacillati > Cyanobacteriota > Cyanophyceae > Chroococcales > Microcystaceae > Microcystis > Microcystis sp. LEGE 08355. The sequence continues at coordinate 8,934 of NZ_JADEXI010000001.1, forward strand.
CCATTCATCCGTTGATGGCTTATAATAATAGACTCCATCTTCAGTCGCAGAGACTAATTCTTGAGAGGAACTTAGCAGAATTTTGGTAGCTTTTATAATATTTTTACCAAGTCTTGACCATTGGTTACTTTTATAGATAAAAATCCCGATTTCTGTGGCTGCAACTAAATTATTATCTTCATTAAAACTTAGGAATTCCACTGAGAAATTCTCTAATCCTAACAGATCCCATTTTTTATCTTTATTACGATAAACTCCCCCTAAAGACCCAATAATTATCGCTCTAGGTCTTTTTCCCGTAATACTCAAAGTTTGTCCTTTAGCTAAACCTAAATTCTCACCATTTAGGTTAATTTCTAATCCTTTTACTAGGGTAGGAGGTGATGAGGAAGACGCAGATAATTTAAGAGATATTGTTTGTAGAAAAACTTGGGTATTGCGTAAATTAAACTGACTGAGCTTTGGCGTTTCATGACTATCAATTTCAAGACGGGTAATTGAAGTTTTAAGTGTGAAGTCAGAAGCTACAAGATTGAGAACGGTTTTTACCCGATAAATACCTACGATTGGAGTCGGTAATTGCTGTCTCAGAATCACAAAACTTCCCAGAATAATTGAGGAATAAACTTTATCTAAGTCAATATAATTATCCGGCAAATAAAAGTTAGGCCAGTCTTGATCTTTAAATTCACCTAAAGGAGTAGCGATCGCAATTTTATTTTTACTATTAGTTGCCACAGCTTCGATATTTTGGACAGGATCAAGTAATTGCCATTGGTTGCCATGATTGTCACTTGAAAACAATCCTTGATTCGTTCCTGCTAACAAAATGATCTGGTTTTGATTTTGTAATGTCCCTAAAGAACTGACTACAATCTTACCATTAGGAGATTCTAAACCATTATTAACTAACTGCCAATTATGGCCATTATTTTGAGACCGAAAAATCCCTGCTTCTGTCACTACAAAAAGATAGCAAATTTGACTTTGAGGCTCTTGATAGTGAATAATAGATTTAATAGTAATCGCCGTTTCTGTACTGGGGAGACAGTTATTCAATCTTGGTAATTTCGCCGAGGATGAAGCGACTTGTTTCTGATAATTTGGTAAACCTTTGTTGAGTGATCGCCAACAATTTCCTTGATCAGAAGATGCAAAAATACCTAAGTTTGTTCCTGCGTAAAGGTAGCCATTAATAGGATTAATGGCTAGGGCATAAATAATCAGAGAAGTTTGTCCCGTTTGTTCGTTATAATGGGGTAAACCTCGATTAGTCGGTTGCCAACTTCTGCCACCCATTGTTAACCTAAAAATGCCATTATCTGTCCCGACAAAAAGAGTGGCTGGTTTGGATAAATCATGGTTATTCCAAGCTATTGAACGAACACTTGTTCTAGGTAAAGTAGCATTTACTAATTTACGGTTGGGGTTTGTTTCTACTATCGTTAATAACCCTTGAAGACGATCCCAACTTTCTCCCCCATCAACGGAACGAAAGACTCCCCCATTAACAGTACCTACGAATAATTGATCATCGGAGGTTAGCAATAGGGAAAAGATGGGCTGTTGGGATAATCCTCCTGTTATTATTTCCCAGTGATCGCCTTGATTCTTATTTCGATAAAGTCCCTTATTTGTGCCTAAAAATACTGTTCCATCAGAGGTAATTACTAAGGTTTGCCATTTGAGATCAGGTAAATTGATATTATGACTTAACCAAGATTGACCCCGATCATCGCTCACAAAAATTCCCCCTAAACGAGTGCTATATTGCGCTTTAGTACGCTCAGGAAGACGATTCCAGAAGGGAGCATTGTGGCCAAAAAGTTTGGCTTGTTGTTTAAAAGTAAGTGCTTGGGGTAAGCTGTCTGATGTCAAGGATAAGGTTTTTCCTTGAGTTAAAGGGGTTTGCCATAGTGCTAGGGTGTAACCTTGGCTTTTGTTGACTTCTACCTCGTGTAACAGACGAAATTCCGCGACTGTTTGCGGCGATCGCTGGTGAGAATTTTCTCTCAATAATAGAAGAGGACTATTGGGTTTTAACCCTGTAGCTGTCCCGGCAACGCGGATACCTGTTGCCCCATAATTGAGGTTTATTTGAGGATAAACGGTCGGCTGATAGATTTTAATGGCATTCCAAGCAGCACGGGCAACAATGCTTTCGCTGGTTTCAAAAATAACTGGTTTTTGATTTAGTTTAGGCAGACTTTGAACGCGGGTTTGGGGACCGGCGGGAATGATAATTTCAGTGGGGATACCTTGAGCAACTCTGAGGGTAAAAGCAAGGTAAGTAGTAGCACCTAAACCGGGATCGGGTTGATAACCTAAACTGCGGACTAATTGTTCTACGGAGAAACTTTCGACGCTGGTGCTTAAATAGCCTTCGTTGATAATGCGTTCGTTATAAAAAGTGAGAATGTCCCCTAAAACTGCCCAAATTTTCAAGAAAGCAAGGGCGATATCGTTAGGAACTAAGCTATTTGTATTGAGGTTAGCGAGGGGTTGAGTGACAAAAAGTTGCTCGTTGGTAATGATTTCTTTGGGAGCTTGCGCTAACATCCATAGCAAAAAGGTGCTGTAAGTTCCCGCTCGATAGCTGAGTTGTGTCAGACCAGGCGGATTATAACAGTTTAAGTGATACCATGATTCTGTTTTATCGCCTTGGGCGATAAGGGTTGCTTTGGCTAAGTGTAACAGTTCAGAATTTTTGCCCATCACAATTGTTAGGAGTTAGTAATAATCGGCTCTTCTGGTTTCTGTGTGGAAACGAGGTCTATATAGTTTCTTCAGCAAAATAGTCCTAAAAGTGTTGCCTAGTAAGCATTTCACGATTTCATAAGCAAAAATTATCACACAAAGTAGAGAAGATACTAATAATCTCTACTTCATTAAGATTATCGATTGCAATTGTAGCCTAGTCTTGATTATCCGATTGAGATAGATCTGTATGTATCTTATCTGCAAGTTTTGAAAGGTTCGTGTCAAAAAATCTTTTCTGGTAATGTTTTGCATATTGTCGAAGAACTAATTTGCTATATTCTGAAGGATTTTCTTTAAATATGTTATGTTCTTTTATTTGGGCTTGCTCTTCTGGTGTTTTCGCACTTTCCGCATCTTTTGGCAACTGTCCTAAGTTGATTTGATTGCCCGTCTTTATCGCCTCTCTCCGCTTAGCGACCAACTCACTTATCAATAGATTTTCAGGATCGTTTTTATCAAGATAACTGAAATGAGCGGCATGGGCTCGCTCATGCTCTAGGGTTGATTCTTGTGCTGCTGGACTATGCTTCTCATTTAAAGTAATTTTGTTGTCGTCAGAAGAGTAATTTCCTCCCTCTTTCCAATCAAGTGGCTTATATTCAACTGGTGTTTTTTCTATTTCCGTTTTCCATGGGCCTTTCCCATAAGATGTATCTGGTTTATGAAATACACCTACTTTAGATGAAAAAGATCTTGATGAGAAGGGGCGAGATAGCGAATTCGCTAAAGAGGAGCCAGCTTGCTGTCGTGTAAACAAGGAGCCAGCTTGCCGTCGTGTAAACAAGGAGCGATTGCGTGAGTACATAGTTTTTATACAACTAACTATCAAAACCTCCCTCAATGATAAACTTAACTTTGCCTTTTTTGGGTTCTTTCACATTATTTAACACTTGAATTACTTCTAATGGTAATACCTCAATCACTCCTGTATCTAGTTCATCACCCGAAAGTCGATCTAAACGCTGAAATTGAGTCGCTTCAACCCGAACCACGTTCTGAACTTGTAAAGCACGAGCGATAATCTGGCTTAAATAAAGGGGTTGACCCAATTTAAAGCGATCTGGGTAGAAAAAGCCTTGTTCTCCATCGGGAAAAATCACCGAACTAAAAGCCAAATTCAATATCTGTAATACTTGATTAGGCACCGCATGAGGCTTAATATACACCTTGAGGGTAATGGCGACTGGCACAAATTGTGCGCCCTTTACCACTAAATCTGTGCCAATTATTGCCCAAGGGGTCAAATACTCTTTAATTTCTGCTGCAAATGCTGAATCTACAGATCGCCCTTCATGACGCAGAACATAGATAAAGAGGGTATTCCAACTCCCAGTCCATCGACGAATTGCGATCGCTTGTAACACATCAAAATAAGTTTCAGTTCTCGCCGCATAGTCTGCTTCCGTAACACAACGTTTTTGAGTATAAAAAACCACTGGTGCATTCAGACGAATTTCTTCAAGAGATTCAGGTTCTTCCCCCCCTTGGGCAGGCATCGGGTTACGAACGCCTATAATGTTTAGATCCTCACTCACAATAGTTGTAATAGTTTCTTGACCCACATTTCCTTGAATGCCATTTCCTAACCGATAAATAGGCTGAAATTGATGCCCAATAGGGGGTAGTTTGCCAAGTTTACCGTCGCCAAACCGTAGATAAATTAAACCATCTTCTTCCATTTCTAAAACGAAATCTTGGCTAAACGGATTACTGGCAAGTAAATCTCTTTGGGCGTTCCAAATATTACTATTTCCAATTATTTTAGGAGGAAGAAATGGGTAAAGTCCTCCTAATTCTTGCAAGAGAATGGCAGGAGTTGCCTGATGCGGTTTTTGTTCTAAGGTTTTTTTAGCTGATTGTTTCTTGGCGATATTAGACTGAAAAAGAACTCGAAACGTTAGCGATCCACTCGGACAGAAATGGGGGCGATATTTCTCCTGTTCTGGAACGATATCTAGGAGCTTATCATTATCAATGGTACAGCCATGATCTGCCAGAACAATATTGCCTCTAACCACTGTGCAATCCTGTTGATAACATCCCTCGTTTGTTAAGCTGGACACAACCAAATCAAAAGGTAATCTATCTTCTAGCAGCCATTCAATTTCAGTTATTTCTTGAGAGTAAAGTTCATCATAACTCAGTTGAGGTTTTTGGCTTAATCTTACCTGATGACGATGTTGATAGTTAGCATCTTTGGTTAAACCAGTTTGGGGATTAATAACTTCCTCAAAAATCAAAATATCTCCCTGTTGCAAGTTATAAAAATGTCCTTTTAAAGTCGCCTTAGTTGTTCCTTTTTTTAGGGAGAATTGAGGACTTCCACTGGTATAAAAATATATTTCATTATGTTGAACGTAGAGAGAAATTGTCTCCATTGTTTCAAAGACTTGATCTGGATTATTAACTTGTTGAATACGTTGCTTATATTCATTAACTAAAATTCGTTTAGGGGCGGGTTGATTGTGTGTCAATAGGGGTGTTCCAATCGGTAAAACAGTATTTCCCGTTACTTGTACTTGTACCCAAACCCTAGCATTACATCCTTCTGATACCTGATAATCTAGTAATCTAGCATGACGAGTTAAAGAAAGCCTCCGTCGCGCTGTTCCTAAATAGCTTTCCGTAGCAACAGCATCTTGATAATAACTGAGATAATCAGCTACATAAGCGAGTAAATCAACTAAGACAATTCCTAAATCAGCTTCGTGACGTTCTTGCCATTGGGGGAGTAATAACGTTAAATAATCTAGCATTAATTGCCGAAAGCTTTGATAATCTTTAGCTAAATAATTAATTTCAATAGGTAATTGTAAAGGTGGTGGTAAATCAGTAGGAGACTGAGGATTAATCGGGATGGTGTTATCTGGCCATAAACTAAAAGGTAATTGAGATAACGCCGAGTCTAAATACTCGATATCGATTAATGTGAGAAGGTGAAAACCGAGCCAATCCTCATTTTCTGCTGTTAAATTAAGTTTTAATTCTACATAGTTATTATTAATGTAACTCACTGACTCAATTTTAAAAGGTGCTAATTTTTTCTGTAGTGTTTTTATTTGAAAATTAGCGGGAGTCAAATTAGGAGGAATATGTTGCTTATTGGGATGTTCAGGAGAAGGTGAAACAAAATAAGCTCTTAAATACCATTGTTGTTCTTGTTGCTCTATTTCAAGAAAATCTAGTCCGATTAAGTTAGGATGTTGACTAACATTTAATCGACGTTGTAACCGTATATAAGAACTAAATTTATCGGTCATTTCCATTGACGATTTCCCCTCAACATTCAAATTTAACTCGATACCGTTCTTGAGTAATCAGGACAGCATATTCAATCCAAATTGTTACCTTAGACTCCTCGTTCTTAACCTCTACTGTTGCCACCTGAATGACATCTCCTAGCCACTGACTAAGGGCAGCTTGTACCATCGCTTGAGTAACGGCTACCATTTCCGTATTATTAGTGGTAAAAACTAATCGTTGCAACCCACAACCAAAGGATGGCAAATTAACCCTTTCTCCCGGCATAGTAAAGAGAATTTGTTCGATCATTTGATAGATATGTTGATTGTAGTCGGTGGTGGCGACTAAACCTTGATTATTAAGCTTAAAAGGGAAAGCAATTTGCATATTTTTTGTTAATGTTTAACTTCATTGGGTTTAATCTAGTTTCACCTTTTAAAAGGTTAGGACTTATGAGCTATTCCTATAGGTAAAGTGGGCTGTGCAACGTAACAAAACTCTAAATAACGTATAAAGTCTTTATTTTCGTAAGTTCTGATAGGTTTTTAAGAAACTTGCGTTAAAAAAAGAGGACTTGCTGACCATCGACCAATAAATCTCCTGTTACCTCGACTAACCCTGTGATAGCAATACCAACCGAAGTAATTTCAGTCGCACCGACCGCCGTAATCGCTACATCAGCCCCCCCTGTAACTTCTACCGCTCCCCCTGCTTCTATTGCTATATCTGCACCGGCGTTTATTTGTGCTGCTTCGGTGGCTGTTACCGTCACATCACCCGAATTTATTAAAATGGCTTCTTCGTTTAGAGTTAGGGTTGATTCAGGAATTTCTGAGGTAATGGCCGCTTCTCTCATGGAAATCGTACCGGGAGGAAATTCGAGGGTAATTCCTTCTTCTGTGACTAATTTAATGATGGCAGGGGCAGCATTAATTTCAATCCCCGTGGAATTAAAAACCATTTTTAAGGGAGTCGCCACCGCTTCAGGGGAACATTCTAACGTAAAACCTCCCACTTCCGGTAGATCATTGAGTACCATCTTGATAAACTCGGTTTTAAATATCTTAGTTGCAGGATTAGGCAATTCTTCGGGACCCCTTGGTACTTGACCTTCATCCCAAAAACAGCCCACCCATATAGGATAATTAGGATCGCCTCCTTCAAATTCCAGCCAAACATTAGCCCCAACAGGCGGAATAGCATAAAACCCAACGCCCGGACCTGCATAAGGAGTACAAGGCAAAGCCCAATTTAACTTAGATCCATAAACCACCGCAACTTCTGCTCGAATTCGTCCTAATCCTAACGGATCTTCATTATCTAGCACGATTCCTCGATACTTACCATAAAAACGCTGCCCGCCATCAGAGGACGCAGCATCTGCATTATTCGTCGGGTTGGAACGGGGAGAACAATTGCCATTCATAAATTAAACAGAATTAAATTAAGATTAGGGTTGAACAAAATTCGTCAGACTTCCCAGACCAGAACGGGTTAAAGTAAATTTTTGTTGATAATTCCCGCGCGCGATTTTGTGGGTAACACTTTGGACATAATATTGACCATCATAGCTATAACCGACACCTCGAACGCCTACAAGACCGGGGGCTTGCAAAATATGCCCATAACGAAGCGTATTTAATTGTCCTTGAGCAACCACGACGTTATCCATCGATAAATCGGTAATCGCTTGGGCTTTTGCTAAAGCATCTAGGGGACCAAGACGGGGATCGGTAAATTGTTGGGTTCGTATAAAGGGGAGAGACAGTTCTAAGGGTTGCAGTTCGGACTGAGATAGGGGCGTTCGGGTACTATTAGTGGTAACAATCGGGATGTCTTCTGATAATTCGGGTTGAAGGGGGTCGGACTGGGCAAAACCATAGACTAGGGTGGGTGATAGAGCATCATAGCAAAAGTTAATCGATTCTACATTGGTCGCAGGTCCCATGTCCACAGTCATAGCGGGTTGTGGGTTTCCCCTACGTACGGGGGGACCCCAGTAGGCGATATTGCTCAAGAAAGTTGGCCCTGGTCTCATATAAAAAAGATAGCCGTGTCTGGCGGCTAATTGCTGAAGATAGGCGCGATCAGTGGCATTTTGTTGGGGAACCCAATCCACTTGTAGCGATTGATAAGGGGGTAACGTAGCAGGAAATATTTCGGGAATAATTAAACCGAGTAAAGGAATATATTTGGCGAGAATTAATTCAACAATTGCGATGTGTCCCAAATTGGGATATTCGGTAGAGTATTCATACAGATCCATGACAATGCTGACATCTTCTCCTGTTACCGATAACATAGCTGCCCCAAATTCTTGAGAGCGAGTTAATTCTTGTTGAGTAATAAATCCATCGATCAAAATACTGGGTGTTCCATTAAGTGTAATGGTCAGAATTACTCGATTTTTTGGGGTGAGGAGGGGACTTCTCAATAACTCATAATCGGTACTTAGTCCTTTGGTTCGGTCAGCATGAAACAATAATTGAAACTTCGACGGACTTTGATCGCTTTGGGTAATCTCGACACTTTGCAGGGATTCAGCAATAAATTGGGGCGCAGGACTGGGCCGATTTTTTCCTAATGCTAATCTTAGCGTAATACCCGTTCCCGTCATGATTATTCTCCAGGTACTTGGGGAATCGCAACTTTTAAAATGCGTCCTGGCCGTTCAGTCAAATCCATGGGATTCATCCCATTATTTGCATCCGCAATTCGCCAAAATAACAGGGGATTACCTAAAGTTTTGGCCGCAATAATATCTAAGCGATCGCCATCATTAACCTTAACATTCGTGAGAAAGGGTAAATCTTGACCTTGGGGAAGAAAACGACGGCGTTTATAAATAATTTCCTGCCCAGTAGAACTCGTATATCGAGCATCGGCAATAGCATAATAGCGACTGGTATGGTCAAACATTTAAACTTAAAATTCTCCTCAATTTCAATGGTTTATCTAAGTTGATTGACATTCACTCCCAACATCTGACTGGAAGTAGTAATAGCACTACGAGACATAGATTGTAAGATATTTTGATAGGCACTAAATTGATGGTATTGAGGGTTAGAAGAACTCAAATCTGAGTAGTTTAACACTCGCATACTCAAGGAAACCGTCGCTCGAATAGGATTGAGGCGAGCATCAAACAATTCTTCCACAATTGTATAGTTATTGATTCTCACAGGAAGCACCCTCTGAGACCCCCAAACCAAGTAAATATCAGGAGAGGTCAAAGATGCTACTTCTAGCGTGCCATTTGCTAGTAAAGATTGATTCTTTTGGACTTGATTAAGGGAAGGAAAAGCTAAGAGTTCTAAGGCGGCTAAATAAGGATAAATGCCTAATTGAACTGTAATCGGATCATCGTGGCACAGTTTATCGGAAGCATCTAACTGGATATCTATGTTGATTATTTCAACGGGTGCGCCTGTATAGCGGATGGCAAGAGAACGGTTATTTTCCTCACCTCCTGCCATTTGGGGTTCTAAGGATCGTTGCAAGCGACTCGGATTATATTGAAAAGGAATGACTTGCGGTGTCGTACTATCAGGATTAACAAAGACTAATGCACCGCTAAAAATACGAGGACCGCGCAAACCATTGACAGAAATCATAACAATTATCGCCTTAGTTAGTTAATTGATTAAAATACTGCATCCGATCATGTCTGTGGGGTAATTCACGACTGAGAATCTATTTTACGAATGAGCCACTGTACAATCCCATTCAAATTATCATTATGAGTAGTATTTTTATCAATCCTAATACCATGAACTGGTTGACGCACCCCTTGTTGAGTCATTTGATATCCTCGAACAGCAACATCAGGAACAGTACTCAAGGAATGCCAATAGTATTGAAATTTGATATCCTTGTATAATTCTGAACTGTTTAAAATAGAATTAGCCCCTACATACAAACCAGGTAGATAGCCAGCTTCGTTTACTTGATCAAACCAATTGTTGCAGTAATTTACTACGTCTTGGACAGTTGCCTGTGGATCAATTCCCTCTAAGTCTAACCAGACATTGACTTTAGCGGGAAACCCGACTGTTTTGGCGTTTTCGACGGCTGCTTTACCATGGTTTTCCCCCAGTGTGGCACTTGGTGTCCAACCTTTATAAAGCACGTGTTGGACGGGCATCAAAGCTAACCCGGCATTTAGAATGGCATTGGCTTCACCGTTGGTTAAATCTTTGGGATTTTCTTGGGAAAGGGAAAGATAGCGTAAGCAGAAACGATAACCGCTTTGATAAAATAATTTCGCCTTAGCTAAGTCTAGCATATCATCGGTATCAAATCCAATTTCTCCCGCAGAGGCTGATTCGACTATTCCAGTTAAGGTTGTCATCTGTCTAACGAACTAAAGGTTATATGTTAAATCTTAGCAGCAAAATTTTTGGTTCTTCTCGACTTTGTGTGATAATTTTTACTTATGGAATCGTGAAGTGCTTATTGGGCAAGACTTTTAGGACTATTTTGCCGAAAAAACTCTCAGTATAGACCTCGTTTCCACACAGAAACCAGAAGAGCCGTAACAGTTACCACCCATCTATACGACGGAAAAAAAAGCCCCCCTTTAGACCTAGAAATATATCGCCATGCCGATTCTCTAGAAAAAGGAAAAGAAGACCGAGAATTCAAGAAAAAGCAGGACATCGCCTGAGAGTTAATTGACAAAAGTTTAGAGAGAGGTTATCGACCGGGAATAGTACTCATTGATGGAGCCTATGGTAACAATAGTTCCTTTATCAAGGGATTAGAAGACAGAAAACTGAAGTATCTAGGAGGAGTAGCTAAAAATCGAAATGTAATCATCACTCAGGAGGCAGGGATTGAGTCAGAAATTAGACTAGACAAATTAGCAGAAACGTTATCTTCCGAAGATTTCACCGAAGTTCAACTCAACTTAAATAGGGTCTGCTGAATAAATCTAAAAACCTTGTTGGATAAGACTTTTGGAGTTTTTTCCCCTCAAAAAGTGCCAGCCATTGGAGTGATCGGGGGTAAAATTCAGGTACTTTTTCCCTGAAAATTAGGTAACTGACTACCTCAAAATCGGTAAAACCCTACACCCTACACCCTACACCCTACACCCTACACCCCACACCCTGCCCCCACCAACAAACTTTTTCAGCAGCCCCTAATTACTCACTTGCATAAATGAGATGCTCCCTTTCTGAAAGTTTAGTCATCACTATATCGAGTCCAAAACGTCTTTTAGCTTGTCCAAATTTGCCCTCAATACGATGGCGAAACTTTTCCTCTAACTGAGCTTGTTTTTTTAGTTCAGCACTTCGATTATTCGGTGGTCTTCCCAATGGTAATCCACTTAATCTTATTCCTCTTTCTTTACAGCATTTTAGGTTTTCTCTGGTTCGGGAAATTTGGTCAACATGAACCGATTCAGGATAACAACCATAGGTCTCTTTTAAGTTCTCGACTTGCACTTTTAAGTCCTGAGATTCGTTAAACTTTTCCCAACTTAAACGATCTAAGAAAACAGGCTCTCCCAGACTGGTTATAGCAAATTAGTAGTTTAAATGAGCCTAACCCCTTAAATAGCCTGGAGTCCAACAAAGCAAAAAGCTTTTTTTATTAAAATTGCTTTGTTGAATTCTGTTGAGCCTTACTTGGCAAAGCTTGCGTGGATTATTTTCTGCTAAAATATCATAACTACTCTAGAAGAGCCAGAAAACAAACTAATCAACATACATAGGATGGATTTTCTGGCTTTTCCTCTTACGATAGGACGAACATGAGGTTGATTTAAACTCACAATTCGATGGTCAACTCTTGGTTTTTTCTCTTTCCACATCTCCTGCTGTTGACGATAAATTTCTTGACTCACCAATAACTGTTTATATTGTCTTTTACTTAAGCAGCTTAAGGATGATCCTTGTTCAATTATCTGGTCTATATAACCTAAGTTTATTTTGATATATCCTAGTTGTTGACCGATGGCTTTTCTTCTTTCTTTCTGAGAGGGACGACGTTTTTTAGCAACTTTTAAATAGTTCTTTCTCGCTATTTTTCGGTAAATTATTGGTTTCTTAATCAGCTTTTCTTTGACTTCTTGATAGAGACGGTCTAAAATCTTCTCTGTTTCTTTTCTTACCTGATTTAAGATACCTAAATCCGTGGTATACTTAATATCGGCAGGCGCACAAGTGGCATCTAATATTCATTTTTCCCGATTTTTCTTCTCCCCTTCTTCTTCTTTTTGATCGGGGGTTTCTTCTCCTTTTGATGCGTCGAGGATTTCTCTCCCTTTTTTCACCATTTCTTGGTTAATTTTGTTCAGGAAATTTAACTTAATTCTTTTCCCAAAATATACCATCATTGAGGCATCAAAGGACACTTATGTTTGATAGTTTGTCAGCCCAATAAAAGACTGTAGGTAAGGGGTTTTCCTAATTTGTTCGACTGTTTCTCTATCGCTTATTCCTAATCTTTCTTGAATAATTAAGTAGGTAGGCACAATTATTTGTAGGATGGGTTAGCGGTAGCGTAACCCATACGGGCGTTGGGTTTCATGCTTCAACCCAAGCTACGTTCTGGCAAGGTTTGATTCATCCTCCACAAAGGTTTCTCTGCTATTTTATAAGTTTTTTCGCCTACCTACTTAGTATTGATGGAGAAAAGTAATGCTAATTTTTTTTGGGAAAATTAGTTAATCGATGATTATAACATATAATTAATTTGCAAGAGTTATAGTTAACTTGGTTAGGGCTATGGATTTATTAAAAAATCGGTTTGTGCAGTCGTTGGGAGTCGGGGCGTTTTTTTACCTCCTAATGCTTTCCTTAAATTGGGTGGTGTTGTTCACCCTGAGAATTCTTGAATCTTTTTCTAGTTGGTATCGATACCGCGCCGCTCCCTATTCCTTCCAAATCAGTATCGGGGTGACGCTGGCCTATTTGCTGATCACGGCCCTCTTGAGTAGCCGGCGTGATTAGTCGTAAAACGTAGTGGATTGTTTCAGCTAATTTGGTGTATTAGACAAATGCTAGAAATTCTATAATCTAAGACTTTAAGCCGAAATCTATTGCCCTATTTTAGCTGAAACAGTCCGGTAAGGTGCGTTAGACTGATGCAGATGATTCAGGATGACCAAGAGGCATCTGCTCATGCCTAGTAAAGTTGAGTTTACCTTTTCTGAGGATGAAGCATTACCGACAATTCCTATCATTCTCAGTTATGCAGACTCTTCTTTTTCTACGAAGGCACTGGCCGCTACAAATCTTGGATGACACTGATAGTGGCTCTCTTATTCTTTGTCTGATCAGTTTAAGTTACTGTAGAATCGATCAATCTTTGTGTCCTCTGTGTCTCTGTGGTTCCTTCCACTCGCTTGCCGGTAGTACTGTATCTTAGAATACATTTTACCCACCAAACCTAAGAGAGCTACTTTTTTAACGTCAACCCAACTACTTAAAGGAGTAAAAACCATGAGTCTGTGTCTCAATCCTAATTGTTCCTCCGCCAATCCAGATGGCAATAAATTCTGTGAAAAATGCCGCTCGAAATTGTTCTTACAAGAGCGTTATCAAGCAATTAAATTAATTGGTCAAGGAGGATTTGGTCGCACTTTTAAGGCGATAGATTACAGTAAGCCTTCTCGACCTTATTGTGTGATTAAACTGTTTTTTCCCTCGGTTCAAGGGACTGATACAATTGAGAAAGCCTCAGAATTATTTGAAAAAGAAGCAATCCAATTAGAAAAATTAGGAAAACATCCCCAAATTCCTGAACTTTTCGCTTATCTCAATCATGATGATGACCGTCAATATTTGGTACAAGAATATATTGAAGGACAAAATTTAGAACAAGAATTAAGAAGCCAGGGGGTATTTAATGAAGCCAAGATTAAAGCTTTATTAACGGATATTTTGCCGGTTTTAGATTTTATTCATAGTCAGGGAGTAGTTCACCGAGATATTAAACCAGAAAATATTATTAGACGTAACTCAGACAAGAAAGCGGTTTTAGTGGATTTTGGCGCGTCTAGAGTTGTTACACCTCTTAATCGTTCTGTTACTGGTACAGTAATCGGTTCAGCGGAATATGTCGCACCAGAACAAGCTAACGGTAAGGCGAACAATCCTAGTGATTTGTATAGTTTAGGAGTCACTTGTATTTATTTGTTGACTCAGATTTCACCCTTTGATTTATTTGATACCAGTGACCATGAATGGATTTGGCGACAGTTTTTAGTTAATAATAATGTTCGGGATGATTTAGGGCGCATTCTTGATAAAATGATCGAGTTTGGGACAAGAAAGCGTTATCAGTCAGCGAGGGAGATTTTACAAGATTTGACGGGACAATCACCAGCAACTTCGATACAAACACCAGCAACTCCCCGTTATTCTCCAACACCAGCAACCCCCGTTATTCAAACACCACCACCGCCTAAAGTTGCTGCTAATATTGTGCTTAAAAGTGCTAGAGGTGTTAACTACTCCAAATTACAGCAACTCCTAGGAGCAGGAAACTGGAAAGAAGCAGACGAAGAAACAGGTAAAGTCATGCTTCAAGTCGCACGAAGGGAAAGGGAAAGATTCTTGGGAATAGATGATATTCATGATTTCCCTTGTGAAGATTTACGAACTATTAACCAACTTTGGCTACACTACAGTAACGGCAAATTTGGCTTCAGCGTCCAGAAAGAAATCTATGAGAGTCTTGGTGGCACGAGAAAGTATGGTCAACAAGTGTCGGAAAATTTCGGCGATCGCGTCGGCTGGAGAAAAGGAGGAAAATGGTTGGAGTACACTGAGTTAACTTTTAATATAGTAGCCCCCAAAGCTCACTTCCCATTTTATTCTCTATCGTTAGTTGTTAGATTGTATTTCGGTTTTTCCCCTACTCTCGCGCAAAGACTTGTAACCTGTAGGATATAACGATATCAGGTCTTTTGTCAAGCTTATTTTTGGAGATTTCTAGAACGAAAACATAGGCTTTTTCCTACTTCAATACCTGGCACTGGTTGCTGTCATCAAGCTATCGGTTTCCAGTAGTAAGCTACTTTGCAGATAAGTCAACTTTTAATTCTCGCTCTTCTACTATTATTTACCCCTCATCAATAAACGGGTTTTTAATATTTAAACCAGAAATACCCTTAAAATCATCAACATTTCTAGTGACCAAACATCCATTTTGGCTCAATGTTGTTGCGGCAATAATGGCATCGGGAATCTTGATTTTATACTGTCGTTTCAGTTGAATAGTCAGATCTTCAATTTCTCTCAATATGGGAATTAATTCAAACTGTGAGAGTAAATCTTCAATTATCTGCTCTTCTTCCTTAGACAAAGTAGGAAAACTGAGTAACTCAATTCTGACAATTGGTGAGATAAAAATCTGATGCAAACTCAAAAAAGCTTGGGAGAAAAAAGAAGTAACTATATCGTCATCGGCTAAATAATAAATAAAAATATTGGTATCATAGACGTATTTCATCCATCCCACTCCCGACGAAGAGACTCTACATGAGATAGCATTGCCGCTTTTTTATCCTTAAGAATACCTTTGGCTTTAACCACCTTTTGATAATCTTTTTGCCAAAGCTGAAGCAGTGAATCTGGCACGTCTGCTGTAATGAAATTTTCATCTTCAGCAATCAGATAATTCCTTGGTATTTTAATCAGTGGCACAGCTTTTCTCCTAATACCAAACAGTATTTAATGTCTCTCTCTGTCATAGACCATCATTATATATCATCCTTTCCTCATGAATCCCTAACCTCCCAGAAAAATCCAATCATCGCGGTGGTAATCCAAAAATAGTAATAAGTAAAGACTGTAACCAATTAATCGATGCTTGAGTTTGCTCGACCATCATCCGATTTCTTCTTTCTGCGACTAGGAGAGTATTGACAATCTCTAAAGACCAAATTTCGGGAACAAATGCTTCGGCGTTTGGCATTATGTCTAATACTGCGTTAGCATAATCGTTATCTTCATCGACCAAACACCAGCTAATTGCTACCGAACAATCTAAAACAAACTCAATCAAAACCGTCTCCCTTCTTCTCGCATGGCACGAATTTTACTTTTAGGTAAAGCTACAGTTTTTTGAAGGTGGCGCATTCCTGAAATAGCTTGGGTAATAGATTGCTCTACTACTGGGTTGCCCCAAGCATTATAGCGAGGTTTTCTTTCCTCTTTTCTACTTGCTAAATCTTCACTGACTTCTTGAACCGCTTCAACGGTTACTGTAACATTTACTTCAGTTTCTTTAAAATCGGACGGTATATCTAAATGTAAGATTCCATCTCTACCAATCTGAGAACGTAGTTTAATTGTTGGCACATTAAAACCTCGTATATTCTTATCCTTTTGCCCCTTTATAAGCAGTAAAACGTAGGGTGCGTTAGACGGCAAAAATTGCTGCTGTGACTCGAAGGTGATAATCCGTCGTAACGCACCACCTATGATCAACATTTACTCATACCGGCGGTTACGTTTGCGGATAATCCAGAGGATAAACCAGATAACGAGGACAAGTAGAGCGATTTTTGACACGGGAGCCAGATATTCTTCCACAAGGGGGTAATTCTTCCCTAAAAAGTAACCTGCTGCCGTTAAAAAAACGACCCAGAGGGTCGTGCCGATGGTGGAGTAAACTAAAAAGGGAATCATCGCCATGTGATTCATCCCGGCAGGTAGGGAAATCAAAGTTCGTACTCCGGGGACTAAACGACAGAGTAAAACCGCTTTACTACCGTGACGGTTAAACCATTGATTAGCTTTTTGAATATCTTTAGCGGAAACGGTAATCCATTTGCCGTATTTATCGGCTAGTTTTTCGATTTTTTCCTCATCCACAACCCGACCGAGATAATACCAAGGTAGCGCTCCGACTACGGTTCCGACAATCCCTGCTACCACTGCCGGAATAAATTCCATTTGTCCCTCATGGACGGTAAAACCCGCTAGGGGCATAATTAATTCCGAGGGAATGGGCGGAAAAAGATTCTCTAAAAACATTAATAGGGCTATGCCTAAATAGCCCATAGAAGTCATTGTATTTGTAATCCATTCAGTCATATTTTTTGATGATTTAGAAAACAGTTTTAAAGTAAAAAAAGGGGGTTGGGTGTTAGGGGTGGGGAAGTGGGAATTATGAATTATGAATTATGAAGTGGCGGGTACTGACTCCTGAAAACTGAAAACTGAAAACTGAAAACTGAAAACTGATAACTGAAAACTGAAAACTGATAACTGATAACTGATATTAGGTTCCGGAAGTCCAGGAGTTGATATATTCTAATTGGGCTTCGGTGAGAGTATCGATTTCAATCCCCATGGCTTGCAGTTTCAAGCGGGCGATTTCTTGGTCTAATTCGTAGGGAATTGAGTAGATACCGGGGGCTAATTTACCTTTATTTTTAACCAAGTATTCTACACCGATCGCCTGGTTAGCGAAACTCATATCCATAACGGCGCTAGGATGACCTTCGGCGGCTGCCAGGTTAACTAGGCGACCTTCACCGATAACAACGACGGATTTACCGCTTTTTAGTCTATATTGTTGGGTAAAGTTGCGAACTTCCTTGACATTATCGGCTTTTGCGCCCAAAGCTTGCAGGTCGATTTCAATATCAAAGTGACCGGAGTTGGAAACAATCGCCCCATCTTTCATCAGGTCAAAATGTTCGGCCCGGATAACGTGCTTGTTACCAGTAACGGTGATGAAGATATCGCCTTCTTTGGCGGCTTCATCCATGGGCATAACCCGGAAACCGTCCATCGCCGCTTCAATGGCGCGCACGGGGTTGATTTCGGTGACAATTAGATTAGCGCCTAAACCTTTGGCCCGCATAGCGACACCTTTACCACACCAACCATAACCAGCCACAACCACGGTTTTACCGGCAAGAAGGATATTGGTGGCGCGAATGATACCATCAAGGGTAGATTGACCTGTACCGTAGCGATTATCAAAGAAATGCTTGGTTTCTGCGTCGTTAACGTTCATTGCGGGGAAGGATAACACCCCAGCTTTGAGCATGGCTTGCAAACGGACGATACCGGTGGTAGTTTCTTCGGTAGTACCGATAATGTCGGGTAATTGGTGACTTCTTTCTTTAACCAGGGTGGCCACTACATCACAGCCATCATCGATGATAATCTGGGGTTTATGATCGAGGGCGATTTGAACGTGACGGTGATAGGTGTCGTTATCTTCCCCTTTGATTGCATAGACGGGGATACCGTAATCAGCGACTAAACAAGCGGCCACATCATCTTGGGTGGAAAGGGGATTACTAGCAATTAATAACGCATCAGCGCCACCGGCTTTGAGTGCGATGGCTAAATTAGCGGTTTCGGTGGTAACGTGGCAGCAAGCGACTAAACGCAGTCCAGCAAAGGGTTTTTCGATGGCGTAACGTTCGGCTAATTGACGCAAAACGGGCATTTCCCGACCGGCCCATTCGATGCGCTGTTTGCCGATGGGGGCTAAACTAATATCTTTGATGTCGTATTTCTGTTGAACTGGTGTTGCTACCATAAGGGGTTTTCCTTAAATACAAGCCTTGGCTATTGGTTAATTTAACTTAACATTGTCTGGGTATTTTGGCTAATGTCAAGCTTTCGGCTAGTTTTTTATATAGGAAAAAGTTATCAATCCCTCCCTGACCTATCCAGAAATAGGTACATTGTCTCTATTTTGGTCGATCATTTAGTACAATTAAACTATCACACAAGCTAAATTAAGCTAGAAATCTCTATCTCGTGATGATAAGATAAACCGATGGGCGAGAAACTGACAGGCGTTAATCCCAAGATAATCCAATGGGCAAGAGAAAGGGCGAGATATTCTCTTGAGTCTGTGGCGGTCAAGTTTAAAAAAGATGTTTCTGTTATCGAAAAATGGGAGTCAGGAGAGGACTTTCCTACCTATAGTCAATTGGAAAAGTTAGCAGAAATATATAAACGTCCTCTCGCTTTATTCTTTTTCCCAGAACCTCCCCTAGAAGCGGAGGAAAAACAAGAATTTAGAACTTTGCCAGACTTTGAAATCGAAAACCTGGCCGCCGATACTATCTATGCTTTACGACAAGCAAAAGCGATGCAATTGTCGCTACAGGAAATTAATAATGGTATTAATCCTAGTACCAAGAAAATCTTTCAGGATATTGCGGTTAGCTCTAGTGATGATTTAAGGATATTAGCCGAACAGATAAGAAATTATTTAAACGTTACTCTAGAAGAACAACTGACCTGGAATGATCAGGAAACTGCCTTAAAAAAATGGCGGAGTGCCGTGGAAGAAGCCGGTATTTTTATTTTTAAGCGTTCTTTTAAGCAGCGAGAAATTTCGGGATTTTGCTTGATAGATATTGAATTTCCGATCATCTATCTTAATAATAGCACGGAAAAATCTAGACAAATATTTACCATTTTTCATGAATTAGCACATATTCTTTTGCAGACTAATGGAATTACTAAGTCTGACGATAGATATATTAATAGTTTGCAAGGAGCAAATAAAAGTATCGAGATATTTTGTAATAAATTTGCTGCGGAGTTTTTGCTTCCTAATCATGTCTTTTCTGAGATAATTATAGAAACAATAGTTAACGATAAAATTATCTCGAAAATTTCCAGTGATTATAAGGTTAGTCGAGAAGTAGTTTTACGAAAACTATTAGATAATAAATTGATTTCTCAGAAACAATATACTCTTAAAGTAAACGAGTGGTACAGTGAGCAGGTGGGAAAAAGTCAGGACAAAAATCAAAAATCTGGAGGTGATTACTATGCTAATCAGGCGACCTATTTGGGAGAAAATTACCTAAAACTTGTGTTCAATAAATACTATCAAGGCCAATACGATATCGAGCGCGTTGCCGATTATCTAAACATTAAAAAAGTTGCTATGGTGGAAGAACTTGAAAAATATTTATTAGACAAAGGACTGTTTTGATGGTTTACATTTTTGACACAAGTAGTTTTAAGGTTTTAGGAAACTATTTTCCCAAAAGTTTTCCCACCGTTTGGCAAAAAATTGATTTGCTTGTGTCAGAAGGTAGGCTAAAATCAGTACGCGAAGTGCTTAAAGAAGTAGAATATGGCAATAATAAACAATTTGTTTTAGATTGGATAGACTTCAATAAACAAATATTTTTACCACCCACTGCTCAGGAAACTTTATTTAAGTGGGTGGGTGGAATTAAATATAAGATGAACGTAGGTTGGGTTGAAGCATGAAACCCAACGCCCGATTATGTTACGCTACCGCTAACCCATCCTACAAATAATTGTGCCTCCCTACTTATTGCTGAAATTTTTTCTATAAGAAACTTTAATGATTTAGTGAGTGAAAAAGCAAGATTACAAGGAAAACCAGTGGCAGACCCATTTATTATTGCCGCTGCTAAGATAAAAGACGGTTGCGTAATTACCGAAGAAGCCTTGAAGCCTAATGCTCCCAAAATCCCCACAGTCTGTCAACACTTTTCTATCGATTGTACCAATGTTCAGGGTTTAATGGAGCGAGAAGGTTGGCAATTTTAAAACTAAAATTAATCGATAAATTGCCAATAAATTTATATGTTGAAAAGGCTTTTTCTGGAAAACTAATAACCATGTTCAGCCAGAAATTCTAAGCTAATCTCGCTAGGAGGATGATAAGAGCGCATTCCTAACAATTTTTCCACATATTTGCCTAAAATATCCCCTTCTAGATTCACCCAATCGCCTAATTTTAAATGGGAAAGATTGGTTTCGGCGTAGGTGTGGGGGATGACAGCCACTTTAAACCAGCTGCCGTAGGCATCACAATCGGCCACGGTTAAACTAATGCCATTAACAGCTATACTGCCCTTACCGACGATATAACGAGCTATGTAGTTATTCCACTGCTCTTCTAGGGAACTAGGGGCAGCAAAGGTCATTTCCCACGAATTAGCCACGATTATCGATTCGACTAAACAGCCAATTCCGTCCACATGACCGGTGACAAAATGACCGCCGATTTTACTACCCACCCGCAAAGAGGTTTCTAGGTTAACGTTGGTTTCCGTGTGAATCCTCCGTCCTAAAGTAGTGCGCTGTAGGGTTTCCGGGGAAGCAGTGGCCAGAAAACCCTCTGGGAGAATTTCCTCCACTGTCAAACAAACCCCATCCACAGCCACACTATCACCAATCATTAAATCTCGGAGAATTGTATCAGAGGATACAGACAAATAAAGTCTATCAGTATCCACGACCCGAATTTTCGACAAGGCTTGAATTAATCCTGTAAACATCGGCTTTTTTCTCGACTATAAATCCTTATGGGTGAAAGATTGGGCATTTTCCCCAGAATAATCGGCGACAATATGACCATCTCCGGCTAATTGATATTTGTAGGTCACTAATCCCTCTAATCCCACCGGACCGCGGGGAGGCATTTTTTGGGTACTGATACCCACTTCGGCCCCAAAACCGTAACGGAAACCATCGGCAAATCGCGTGGAACAATTATGAAAAACTCCGGCGGCATCGACTCGATCGCTAAAGGTTTTGGCCGTGTTAAAATTTTCGCTGACAATGGCTTCCGTGTGTCGAGAACCGTAATAATTAATATGTTCGATTGCCGATTCTAGACTATCGACAATTTTAATTGACAGGATTAAATCACTATATTCGGTTTGCCAGTCTTCTTCTGTGGCCGATGGTACGTTAATAATCTGACGAGTTGCTTCATCTCCCAATAATTTAACCTTTTTTTCCTCTAATGCCTGGGCCAATGCGGGTAAAAATTGTCTAGCGATGTCTTGATGAACCAATAAAGTTTCAATGGTATTACAAGCGGCAGGATATTGGGTTTTGCCATCGACGGTAATTCTAATTGCTTTGCTTAAATCGGCTTCTTTGTCGATGTAGAGATGACAAATACCATCGGCATGGCCGAGGACGGGAATGCGGGTATTATTTTGGATATAACGAACAAATTCGTTAGAACCTCTAGGAATAATTAAATCGATGTATTGATCAAGTTTTAAGAGTTCCTTAATTTCTTCTCTTGTTGTTAACAATTGCACCGCCGCCGAATTAACTTTAGTTTCACTCAATGCCTGATGAATAATTGTTGCCAAAGCTTGACAAGAACGGAGCGCCTCTTTCCCCCCTTTTAAAATAACGCCATTACCAGATTTTATCGCTAAACTGGTAATTTGAATTAAAGCATCGGGACGAGCTTCAAAAATAACACCTAAAACCCCTAAAGGACAGGTTATTCTCCGCAGAATTAAACCTTGATCTAATTCCCGGTTAATTTGCATTGTAGCTAAAGGATCTGCTAATTTAGCCACATCTCGCACCCCAGCAATAGCGGCTTTTAATTTGCCAGGACTTAACTCTAATCGCGCACATAAAGCCGGGGATAATTCCATCGCCTTGGCCGTTTGAACATCGGCGATATTCGCTTCTAGTATCTTATCAGCATTGGCAGTCAAAGCCTCAGCAATAGCCTCTAAAGCTTCATTCCTTTCTTCATTAGTCAGGATAGCCAGTTGACGACTCGCTTGACGGGTTTCTCTGGCGATTTCGGGGAGGGATAGAGAAGTTGTAACCATAGAAAATTAAAAGTAATAACCGCTATCTTGTTTATTTTATCTTATTTTTGAGAAAGTTTCACGGTCATTAGACCTCTGGTAAAAATAAAAAATTGTTGTTAGGAGTCGGTAGTCAGGAGAATTAAGAATCAATAATAATCAATTAAATGGTCTATTTACGGATTTTAGGCAATTTAATCCTTATTTTTGCCGTTTTTGAACCCTCAAAAATTAATTAGGCAAGAGGTTTATTGAAGGTTATCTAGAAAAAATAGCTGAAATTAGTGATTTTTCTATCCTAGACCTGTAGAGACATTATAGTTAACATCCCTACAGAATCTAGACTATCTAGACCCGATTGGCAATCAGACAGTTAGATACTTCTTGACGCGCCCAATTATCGGCGGCTAAAATGTCATCTAGGCTAGGGGTGGAACTGTTATGAATTGTAAAGCGATCGCAAACTTTTTCGATCACCCGGGGAATATCTAAGAAACTAATCTTTTCTTCTAAAAATAAGGCTACCGCTTGTTCATTGGCCGCGTTTAATACTGCTGGCATTGCCCCACCTGCGCGGCCGGCTGCATAAGCTAATCCCATACAGGGATATTTTTGATGATCGGGTTCTTTGAAGGTTAAACTGCCAGCTTTAACTAAATTTAAAGGTTCCCAATCGGTATAAATTCTTTCAGGCCAAGACAAGGCATATAACAGGGGTAAACGCATATCAGGCCAGCCTAATTGGGCTAAAACCGAGGTATCCTGTAACTCAATTAAAGAGTGAATAATACTTTGGGGATGAATAACAATATCGATCGCATTATAATCGACACCAAATAAATAATGAGCTTCGATAACTTCTAGACCTTTATTCATCAAAGTAGCCGAATCGATGGTGATTTTTCTGCCCATCGACCAGTTAGGATGTTTGAGGGCATCAGCTACGGTTACTTGCGGCAATTTTTCCACCGGTAAATCCCGAAAAGCACCCCCAGAAGCGGTGAGAATAATCTTTTTTAATCCCCCAGTGGGAACTCCCTGTAAACATTGAAAAATAGCTGAATGTTCCGAGTCAGCAGGTAATAATTTAACTCCGTGTTTTGCCACTAAAGGCAGCACCACCGGACCGCCAGCAATCAGGGTTTCTTTATTAGCGAGAGCGATATCTTTACCAGCAGTAATAGCGGCAATCGTCGGCAGCAATCCCGCACAACCGACAATTCCCGTGACGACGCTTTCGGAATCGCCATAACGGGCCACTTCGATTACCCCTTCCTTTCCTGCTAGGATAATCGGGGTATAGTCAAGGTCGGAAATTAGGCTTTTCAGGTCTTCTAGTTGACTTTCGTTATTAATCGCCACGATTTGCGGGCGAAATTGCCGAATTTGCTCCGATAATAGTTGAATATTATTACCCGTGGCTAATCCCACCACTTGAAACTTATCGGGATGATCGGTGACAATATCGAGAGTTTGAGTGCCGATCGAGCCTGTAGAGCCTAAAATCGAGATTTTTTTCATTAGAAACTTAATATAATTTGGGGATTAAGTAGGTGGGTGGAATTAAATATAAGATGAACGTAGGTTGGGTTGAAGCATGAAACCCAACGCCCGCATAGTTTACGCTACCGCTAACCCATCCTAGAAATAATTGTGCCTCCCTACTTAGCTTTTAATATACGTTCTCTGGGGTCTTTCCGGCACGTCAGCGTAAATATTAAATATTTGTTAAAAATGTTGATAGTTTGACTTTTTTATGCTATGGCTTAGAAAAAGTCAGCGATAGAGATGGTGACAGAGAAGAAATCGAATAGAAAAGCCAATGGATTAGGCTGTCTAGCGGGAGGTCTGGTTTGCTGTCAGATTTGGGTTAAGTCGGAGAAAAAATAACCGAACTTAAACATAAGTTCGGCTAGATTTAATTTAACAACTGGACAAAACTAACTTTCTGTCGCCGTTGCCGTGCTGGGGGGTAACTTAATATTAGTAGCTAATCCTAGAATTTGCAGCAGACGAATGGTCATCCAAGTCAGGTCAACTTCCCACCATTGTAGGCCATGACGGGCAGAATACTGATAGGCGTGGTGATTATTGTGCCAACCTTCACCGAAAGTTAAGAGGGCAACCCACCAACAATTTTTAGAATTATCGTGGGATTCATGGCTAACATAACCAAATTTGTGGGTGGCGCTGTTGACAAACCAAGTGGAGTGGAAAACTAAGACCAAGCGAACAAAAATTCCCCAAATTACAAACGGCCAACCACCCATAGCATAGAGAATTAAGCCTAAAACAATTTGGATAGGAACAAAATAATTTTGACAGAATTTATAGAAAGGATCGTCGGCGATATCCTGGGTAAAACGGGCAATTTCTTCGTCGGCAGGAATTTCGTGTAACATCCAACCCATGTGACTCCACCAGAAACCTTTATTAGAATCGTGGGGATCGGGAGCAGTATCAGAATATTTATGATGAAGACGATGTAAACCTATCCATGCGATCGCACCCCCCTGACAAGCGAGGGTTCCGCACAAAACCAGAAAGTATTCTAACCATTTGGGAGTCTTAAAACTCCGATGGGAGACCAAACGATGAAAACCGAGGGTAATTCCTAAACCCCCGGTAATCCAATAGAGAATCAATGTCACTCCCACAGCACCCCAGCTAAAATTGCTAGGTAAGAAGGCTAAAAGAGCCACTAAGTGGATAAAAGCCATGTAGATGAGAGTCACCCAGTCAATGGGAAGTTTTTCGGAAGTCGCAACAGTCATTGAATAACCCAAAGGGAAACAACAGGAGACAGAGCATCATCGTCTTATCTGTCTCGATTTGACACAGGGGGAACTTTGACGCTTAATGAATAGTAACAAATATCACAGTCTATTGTTTGATGGATATCCCCCCTCTACTCCACAGGGCAGAAAAGGCCTTACTCCCCATCTTTTCGGAAATTGACGCACAGGTCAAGGAAAATCTCCGTCAAGTCCTCTGCGCTTTCCGTGCAAACCGCGTCGGGGTGCATCATTTTGCTAGTGTTAGTGGTTATGGTCATGATGACTTGGGACGGGATACTTTAGATCAAGTGTTCGCCCAAGCCCTGGGGGCCGAAAAGGCGGCGGTGCGGGTACAATTTGTTTCAGGAACCCATGCGATCGCCTGTGCCTTGTATGGGGTTCTTCGACCGGGGGATGAGATGTTAGCGGTAGCGGGTGCGCCCTACGATACCCTAGAAGAAGTAATTGGGATTAGGGGCAGTGGTCAAGGCTCTTTAAAGGATTTTGGCGTTAGTTATCGGCAATTAGAGCTAGATTCTACCGGTGCGATCGATTGGTTGTCCTTGGCCACAGCAGTGAAACCCCAAACCCGTTTAGTGCATATTCAAAGATCCTGCGGTTATTCCTGGCGATCGAGTTTGTCTATTGACGAAATCGAGAGAATTGTCCGTATAGTTAAACAACAAAACCCGAATACGGTCTGTTTTGTCGATAATTGCTATGGAGAATTTATCAACACCCAAGAACCCACCGACGTGGGGGCAGATCTGATGGCCGGTTCTCTAATCAAAAACCCCGGAGGTACAATCGTCACGGCCGGGGGATACATAGCAGGTAAAGCGGAATTAGTGGAAATGGCCTGCTATCGTCTGACAGCACCGGGGATCGGTAGCGAGGGAGGGGCAACTTTTGACCAAAATCGTCTTCTTTATCAGGGATTGTTTCTAGCACCGCAAATGGTGGGAGAAGCGATGAAAGGTAGTCATTTAATCGCCTATGTGGGCGATAAGTTGGGTTATCCAGTCAATCCTGCTCCTTTTGTGCCTCGACGCGATATTATTCAAGCGATTAAACTCGGTTCTCCCGATAAGCTGATTGCCTTCTGTAAAGCCATTCAAGCCTATTCTCCCATCGGTTCCTACTTGGACCCCATTCCTGCCCAAATGCCGGGCTATGAGAGCCAAGTAGTGATGGCTGGTGGCACGTTTATCGATGGTAGCACCTCGGAATTCTCCGCCGATGGACCTCTACGGGAACCCTATATCGTTTTTTGTCAGGGGGGAACCCATTGGACTCATATTTCCCTGGCCCTAGAACAAGCGATCGCATCTTTATCTTGAATGGTTCCCCTAACCTTCCTTCTCTCCCTTAGTTAGGGTTTGCGGCAAAAAGTACCGGCGAAGCATTCGGATAGAAAATCTACGGTTTCACCGATAGGTTATTGCCCGAATGCTTCGCCCCTACAGGACGCAGGCCGATGAAGACGCAAGGTTTTGAAGCACGATTCTCTCAAAATCTTGCACCTGTTTCACGAGAAAAGCCACAAAATCCTTACCTTGCCTACATTTCACATTTATTCAGCAAACCCTAGTTAAATTCCTAACTTCCTGTCTTTGTGGTTAACAAAAAGTAAAACGTAGGGTGCGTTAGACAGCCAAAATTGCTGCTGTGACTGGAGGGTAACAATCCCTCGTAACGCACCACCTATCATCGACTGTGATTGTGTGATGGACTATGATTGAAGTAACGCACCACCTGTCATCAACTAAGTAGCCGGTTACAATTAAAGATAAAATACAAAGAACCAGAAGCTTGTCCCACTATCTAAAAATTAATTGAGATTACTTACTTATAATAACAGTGCTACGATAAAACCGATCAAATATCTCAGGAGTTGTCATGAATTACAATCGCAATATAATAATACCATTAATGGCGGGGGGAATTTTAATATTAGCCATTACTACCGTACTGCGCCCTTTTGTTATTATTGATACTGGCGAACGCGGCGTTGTCATGTACTTTGGCAAAGTGCAAAAACAAATCCTCGATGAAGGAATTCATCCCGTTATACCGATTGTCACCAAGATCAAGCGCCTCAACGTTCGAGTACAAACAACGGAAGTAAAGGCAAAAGGATCTTCCAAAGATTTGCAAGATGTGGAAACAACTATTATCGTTAACTGGCACATCGACCCCGACAAAGTGAATCAGATTTATCAACAAGTTGGGGATATCAATGTGATTGTCTCTGGTATTATAAATCCAGCAGTATCGGAAATTGTCAAAGCGGCAACAGCACAACGTCCCGTACAAAATATCTTGCAAGAGCGAGGAGAACTCAAACGTGAAATTGACACTTCCCTCGCCGAAAGATTAAGACGTTATGGGATAATTATCAATGATGTATCTCTCGTTAATTTTGGTTTTTCCGAAGAGTTTAACGCGGCGATTGAAGCCAAACAAGTAGCGGAACAAAAGGCACAAGAAGCTGCTTTTCGCGCACAACAAGCAGCACAGGAAGCGAAAGCGGAAATCAACCGTGCGAAGGGACAGGCAGAAGCTCAAAAACTATTGCGCCAAAACCTAACAGCAGAAATTTTACAACAACGAGCAATCGAAAAGTGGGATGGACGTTTTCCTGTCGTCATGGGTGGTTCAGGTTTCCTTCCCCTGATCAATATCGATTCCAATTTGTTATCATCTCAAAAAAAGTAAATAACTTTAGTTCGCGTTAAAGAGATTTTGCCATGACTTCCACGAAAGAATAAGTCCGACCGGCCACGGTAAAATTTCCCACAAGAACTGCTGGGGCCGCATCTTAACTTTGTAGAAATATCGACAATCGGGAATTATCAGTGATTCTTAAATTATTCCCAATATATGAACCAGCGCAGGTGAGCATCGTAGATTGACAAAAATGAGATGCACCCAGTTTGACAACTTGTCTAACTCGATGCCAGACAGGAAAATAAGCACAAATCTAACTATACTCATTAGAATATAAATATCAACAACCACGATTAAAAACTCTCATGCGGGTAACTCTAAAATCGGCCTTGAGTGATAGTCATATCGATGCTAATCAAACCAGCAGTCAACGTCAACTGATGCTCTCGATCGCCGCCACCAGTGAACAGATTAACACAAATTTACCGATTAATCTTTGTTTAGTTCTCGATCATAGCGGTTCTATGCAGGGAAAACCCCTAGAAACGGTCAAAAAAGCGGCCTTCAGTTTAATAGAATCCCTCGGGGTTAATGATCGTCTCTCGGTAATAGCTTTTGATCATCGCGCCAAAGTTATTCTTCCCTCCCAATCGCGACAGGATGATCTGACCTTAATTCGCTCAAAAATTCAACAATTACAAGCGGGAGGAGGTACGGCGATCGATGAAGGGATAAAATTAGGTATCCAAGAAAGTTCCAGCGGCAGCAAAGGTTATGTATCTCATATTTTTCTGCTTACCGATGGTGAAAATGAACACGGAGATAATCAACGCTGTTTAAAATTAGCCGCAGTAGCGGCTGAGTACGGTATCACCTTAAATACCTTCGGTTTTGGCGATCATTGGAATCAAGATATCCTAGAAAAAATTGCCGATATCGCCGGCGGAAGTTTATCCTATATCGAAAGACCCGAACAGGCTTTAATTGAATTTACTCGTCTGTTTAACCGTCTGCAATCTGTGCGGTTAACTAACGCTTTCCTGCAATTAGAATTAGACGCTCGGACTCATTTAGCGGAGTTAAAACCCATTGCCCAAGTTGCTCCAGAAACTATAGAAATGAGCTTACAAAAAGAGGGCAATTTTTACATCACCCGTTTGGGTGATTTAATGATAGATGAAGAAAAAATTCTCCTCCTCAATCTCTATATTGACCAAATTCCCCCCGGTACTCACACCATAGCTAAAGTGAAGATTCGCTACGATGATCCCGCTTCCGGTCAAAAAGGACTAGAAACTGCGACTTTTAGCCTTGATATCACCTCCCAAGCTCTCTATCAATCCCAATTAGACGAGCAAGTTCAGAAATCAATTCTGACTTTAGCCAAATATCGTCAAACCCAAATCGCTGAAGAAAAATTAAAACAGGGTGATCGAGCAGCCGCCGCCACCATGTTACAAACTGCGGCCAAAACGGCCCTACAATTGGGAGAAAAAAATGCCGCCACTGTCCTTCAAACTAATGCCACCCGTTTACAGGTGGGAGAAGAATTGAGCGAGGGAGATTTAAAGAAAACCCGCATTATTGCTAAAACAAGACTACAAACCGACGGAGAAGCAGGAAAATGATTAAAATTCGACCCTTGCCCCTAGTAATTTTTCTGATAACAATGTTCGCTCTTCCCCTTGCCGTTATCTCC
>NZ_JADEXI010000168.1:0-8215 GCF_015207185.1 Microcystis sp. LEGE 08355
AGAGACAGAGTTTAAATACCTCCTAGCCTACTTAAGTAGGGAGGCACAATTATTTTTAGGATGGGTTAGCGGTAGCGTAACATAATCGGGCGTTGGGTTTCATGCTTCAACCCAACCTACGTTGATCTTATATTTAATTCCACCCACCCACTTATGTTAAATTCCATCTTAGAGCCTCGTGGTGGCGAACATCAAACCATAAGAGCCTTTTTTGAGCCAAAAACCATAGCTGTGGTGGGATTTAATCGCCAAAATCGCCAACTTGATCGCACTCTTTTACATAATCTCCATCATAATCCCGGTCAGCACCGCCTTTATCTAGTTAATCCTCACCCCGAAAACTGGCTCGCTCTTCCCACCTATAGCAGTTTAGAGGATATCCAGACGGCGATCGATCTGGTAATTATCACCGCCCCCGCTCCCGAAATTCCCGCTATTATCGCCCAATCTGTCGAAAAACAGGTTAAATGCGCCCTGATTCTCTCCACGGGTTTTCGGGAAACTGGACAGACAGGGAAAAATTTACTTAGGGAAATTAAAGCGATCGCTGGTCAAAAATTACGCATAATCGGTCCCCATAGCTCAGGAATCTGCAATATAAGCCAAAATCTTAACGCCACCTTTTCCCCCATCCTGCCGAAAACCGGTTCAATTGCCCTGATTAGTCAAAGTGGTGCGATCGCTGCTGCCGTGCTTGATTGGAGTTTAAGCGAAAATGTCGGTTTTAGTCACTTTATCTCCCTCGGAGTTCTTTTAGATGTGGATTGGGGCGAATTACTCTATTATTTGGGAGACGATCCCCAAACCAAAAGCATCGTTATCTACCTGGAATCCCTGAATAATGCCCGCTCTTTTCTGTCCTCGGCCCGAGAAGTTGCCCTAAATAAACCAATTATCGCCATTAGTCGCCACAGTACC
This sequence comes from Microcystis sp. LEGE 08355, assembly GCF_015207185.1. NCBI lineage: Bacteria > Bacillati > Cyanobacteriota > Cyanophyceae > Chroococcales > Microcystaceae > Microcystis > Microcystis sp. LEGE 08355. Next base: position 919 of record NZ_JADEXI010000168.1, read on the forward strand.
GACTTTGACCCCACTTCTCTTTCCCATGCTGGCAAATTGACCAGCGATCAGCTAACTCTCTCCGCTGCCTTTGCTCGCTGTGGCATCGTGGAAGTACAAAGACTGGCCGATCTCTTGAATATCACGCAAGTTTTAGCGAAAATTCCCCGATTTCCCCGGGGAAAACGCTTGACAATCATCAGCAATGGTGTTGCTCCCGCTCTTTTAGCGGCCTCGGCTTTAATGGCGGAAGATGGACAACTGGCAACCCTTACCCCCGCAACGATCGCGCAACTAGAGCCTCTTGTTCCCGCGGATATCGTCCCCCAAAATCCCATCGATCTGCGTCGCAGCAGCGATCCCGATAGCTACGCTCGCGCCCTAGAGATCGCTTTAGCGGATGCACATACCGACGCGGTGTTGATGATTCTCTCGCCTCGCTTTAACACTGATCTGCGAGAAATTGCCCTTAGAATTGCCTCAATCGCTCAAAATAGCACAAAACCCATTTTAGCAAGTTTGATGGGGGGAGAGGGCATTGCAGAGGGGGTAGCGTTATTAAATCAGCAAGGTATCCCCACCTATCGCTATCCCGATTCGGCCGCCAGGGTGTTTAATTTGCTCTGGAAATATGAAGAGAATCTGCGCGGTCTTTATCAAACGCCAATTTTAACCAATTCTCAGGAAAATGGCTCCGATCGAGTTTTAGTGAGCCAGATTATCGAGCAAGCAGGGGATAGAACAATTCTCAGTGAGCCAGAGTCTTTAGATATACTGAAAGCTTATGGAATCCCTGTTATTGTCACTAAAATTGCCGAAAGTGCCGCAGAAGCAGTTAATCTCGCTGAATCTCTCGGTTATCCCGTGGTGATGAAACTGTATTCGAGGACGATTATCCATAAAAGTGCGGTGGGTGGGGTACAATTGCCGCTTTTTTCCCCTAGGGCAGTGGTACAAGCATATCAGGCGATCAAAGCTAATGTTAGCGCACAAGTGGGTGGGGAGCATTTTCTCGGAGTGATTATTCAACCGATGTTAGAAATCGATCGAGGATATGAGTTAATTATCGGCTCTAATTACGATGATCAGTGCGGACCGGTGATAATTTTCGGTACTGGTGGCCGTTTAGTCGATATTTTTCAAGATTACGCCACCGCTCTACCTCCTTTAAATACTAATCTCGCGCGCCGACTTTTAGAAAAAACCAAGATTTATCGGGCTTTTCACGGGACAAATGGGCTTAAATCGCTTAATTTAGCGAATTTGGAGCAAATAATCGTTAGATTTAGTCACCTAGTTAGTGAACAACCTCGCATTAAAACTATCGATATTAATCCCTTTTTTGCCGATTCAGAGCAATTGATCGCTCTTTCCGCTTCTATCCTTCTTCATCCTCCAACTACACCCCCAGAAAAGTTATCTCATCCGGCGATTCGTCCCTATCCCGAACATTATATAGAACCTTGGACGACGAAAAGAGGCTTAAAAGTGCTAATTCGTCCAATTCAGGCAGCAGATGAGCCTTTAGTGCGACAATTTCACCATTATCTCTCGGAAGAAACTATTTATTATCGTTATTTTCATCTTGTCAATCTCGATCGCCAAACCGCTTATGATCGTCTTACGCGCATTTGTTTTATCGACTACGAGCGAGTGATGACCTTAGTGGTAGAGATTAATAACGATCAGACGGAAGAGCGAGAAATTATCGCTATAGGACGCTTAAATAAACTGCACGGCGTTAATGTGGCGGAATTTGACCTATTAGTTAGGGATGACTATCAAGGCCAGGGCATTGGTACAGAATTACTACAGCGTTTAGTCACTATTGGCAAAAAGGAAGGATTAGAGGGAATTGAAGGGGAAATTTTAAGTGATAACCGCGCTATGCAGATGATAGCGACCAAAGTAGGGTTTTCTCTCTATAAAACTGCCGATTTTGTCAAAGCGGAACTTGAATTATGAAGCCTTTTTGACGAGCTTATCACTAATTTTCTGGCTGAATTGTTTGGGCTAATCCTTGCTCTAAAGTAAAGGGAGGTTGCCAATTCAGGGTTTTTTGAATATAGCTAGAGTCAACGGCAAGAGAACCAAGCAAGCGATCGATATTATAGGTATTAAAAGGGAGGTTTTTCCCTGTTATAGATTCTACCCTATCACCCAGATAACCTAAGAATCTAAGTAAGGTAGTGGGGATGGGTAGCAATTGACAGGGTTGTTGAATTCGTTGAGCAATGAGTCGAATTAATTGGGGAGTAGAAACAGCTTGGTTATCGCTAATTAAAAAGATTTGATTAGCGGCATTAGGATGATCTAAACAGGTAATAATGGCAGCAACTAAGTTACCCACAAAGACAAAACTACGACGATTTTTGATCGCACCAAAAGGTAAAGGTAATCCCCGTTTAATTAGTTTCATCAAGCGCTCCATATTAGCACGATTGCCTAGTCCGTAAACTAGAGTGGGACGAAGGATCGTCCAAGTCATGTCACTATCTTTTGCTAGTTCAATTAAAGCTTGTTCTGCTTGCAGTTTACTACGACCATAGGGACTATCGGGGTGACAGGGAGAATTTTCGTTCAGAATATTATCACTTTCGGCAGCCATAGCATGAATAGAACTGACAAAAATAAAGTGCTTAACTCCCGCTTTTAGCGACTGCTTCACTAGGTTAATAGTCCCCTTAGTGTTAACTTTTATAAATGCTGCTTCTGGATTGGATATAGTCTCATGAAGTATATGAGCGCGTCCTGCTAGATGAATAACGGTATCAATGCCTAGCAATGCTTCTTGCCAATCGGTTATATCATCAATTTCACCCACCTGAATAGCCTTAATTGACAGGGCTGCAGGAAACTCAAATTTCTGGCGAATTGCAGCTGTTATCTGGCAGTTATGTTGATGTAAAATTGGCAGTAAGTGGCTGGCAATAAAGCCATTAGAACCTGTAACTAAAACGTTTTTCATTATTAATTATTCAATTAAGTTTAGTAAAGTTTCCAACCATGTTTATTGAAAAAATACACAGCCGATTGAGCAAAAACTATAGCCAGTTTAGTAGAGTTGTGCGCTCCTCTTGCCCAATGATGATAAATATTGACATGGGGATAAAGTATGGTTTTGTATTTTTTAGACATTCTCATGGTCAAATCATAATCTTCAAAATACATGAACATATTTTTATCAAAATAGCCAATATCATCTAAATATTTTCTGTTAAATAGCATAAAACAACCACTAATAATCGGTACTTCTATTATCTGGTTATAGCTGATATCTCGCATTTCATACCAGTCCAATCTCTTTTTGAAAAGAAACTGCATTTTTTTTGGTATAAAACGTCTAATAAATAAGGTCAAAACTGTGGGTTGACGCTTACAAAGGTATTGGATGTCCCCATTAGGGTAAGATATTTTTGGAGTAATCAATCCCACCTCTTGATGCTTATCGAGGTAGTGAATAAGTTCAGTGATCACATTATTATCAAAATAAACATCTGGATTGATAACTAAATGATAATCATAATTTTTAGCCCTAGTAATAGCTAGGTTATGTCCTTGACCAAAACCAACGTTATTACCATTATTGAAGTAATAATCTATATCGTATTCCTGAAAATTATCAAATATTTTTTTGAGTTCATCGGTGGGAGAATTATCTACTACTGACAAATTAATTTCTATGGGTGTGCTGAACAGAGATTTAATTGCTTGAATAACTATCTCTGGGTCATTTTTGTAAAGGACAAGGGAGGCGCTAAGTTGCATAAGTATCTAAAGCTATTTTTTACTAAAAAGAGTATCCAAACAATTCTATATCTTCCTTGAGATGTTCACTAATAATATTTTTAGTTTCTTCGTTATAATAACTCCTATAGTCTCACTGACGTTGATGATTTTGATTGACGATTGCTAGTTTTACTTCTGGTAACTTAAGCAATTCTAGTATTCTCTCATAGTCTTTTTGTTAAGTTTCAAATATAGTTAAAACATTCCCAGTCATTTAAGATAATTTTTCTCAGAGATTTCTCCAAAGACGACACCGCTACCTTGGGATTATGGATAAAAAGGAAGTTGTATTTGCAGGAAATTAACATTTTATTCTTGCCTCCAGTTGATTTTTTAGTCACAGTCGTAGAACTAGATTTTTTTGGCTATAATAACCTTCTGATCTTCAATTACATTGCGCGTCGAGTTTACTAGACGTATTTCAGCGTGAAAACCACAACTTTCTAACCGTTTAGTTATATCCAATCCGTAATTTCTGAAGGCAAGAACTCTTCCCTGTCCACGGATCTGATCGCCATGATACTCAGGCTCAAGCTGATGTATGATAGTCCCATCAGGCTGCAAGAAACATCTTTCAACTGTTTTCGGGTTATCTGATAAAGGCACGGTAAAAATAAAATATCCATCTTTTTTTAAGACTCTGTAAATTTCAGAAAAACCCTTGCTGTCATCAGGAACATGCTCAAAAACTTCGGTAGAAGTCACTAAATCAAAAGATTCGTCATTGAGAAAAAGATTTTGAACGTCTTGACAGACAACAGAGTTCTTCATCAACCCTAGAGGTACATCATCAAAGTATTCAGAAAAGTATAAATTCTTAAATTTACCTTTTAAGAATTTATAGAAAGCTCCGCGAGAAGACAACTCATAAACAGAGGTACTGGTTGAAAAATTTAGAGATTCAACTGTCAAACCAACTGCTCTATGAATTTTAGTAGATCTACAGTTTAAACAACGAGTACCAAAATATCCTGGATGTATCCGAACCACCACAGAACCGCATAAATTACAAATCCCAATCATCTAAATAGAGCCTCCTTTTATTTTTATATATGGTTATAGTTCATAATTTTTAATTAGCATCAATTAATTTTTTGTACTCCTGATAGTAATTGTAACACATACTTTCCAAAGAAAAAAGTTTTTCTGCTTTTAACTTAGCCCGAGAAACTTTGTCTTTAATTTCATCTAACATAAGTATTTTGTTGTTCAAGTCATCTATATCATCAAGTTTGAAAAATGTCACTTCATTGTCGTCAAACATCTCTCGAAATGTCGGAATATCAGAACAGATAATTGGAATTCCTAAACTGGCAGCTTCAACTAATGCAATACCAAATCCCTCTGAACGAGATGGAAAAACAAAAACGTCAATATTAATCGCCGTTTCCCAGGGATTTTCTCGATAGCCTGTAAAAACACATCTTTGGGCAACTCCTAGTTTTTCTGCCAAGACTTGCAATCGATTAATGTCTTGAGATGTTCCCCCTATTGCTATCAGATGGTACAGGGTATTTTTCTGTAACACTTGTATAATTTGCTCCACTCCTTTTCTTTTATTTAGGATAGAAACTGTACCTATGACAATTTTATCTCCAGTTTTTATATTACTCCCTTTGATTGTCTTTACACTGTCATCCATTTTTTTTATTCCATTGTAAATTACAGTGGTATTTTTATAGCCAAGTCCTTGATAGTATCTTTCCATCGCCTGACTTATGCAAATTGCTAAATCTAATTTTCGGCAGGCTAGGTTCCATAAATTTCCCCATATATAACCTAGTAGAGAGCCTTTTTCGTAGCTGAGTTCATCGACGTGATAGCCATGAATGGTTGTAATCTTTATGCCCTTAATTTTATGGTAATTAATGGCAAGGTACAGATCGGGTTTTAATCCATGGGAGTGGACTATATCGTAATTTTTTAACTCCTGACAAAAACCATTGAAACTTATCTTTTGAAAAGGAGCCTTAAAGCTGAGGCATTTTTCTTGAGCATTAGTTTCACTGAAGTAGAATACCTTCACCTCATGCTCAGGATAAAGACTATTAGACAGCCACAGAGGTATTCTCGTTAAGCCACTATCTTTGAGACGAGGAATAATATAAGCGATTTTCATATGTCGTATTTGCTCTCAACTTTTATTATCTATCTTCACTGCCATTATGCTGGACTATTTTTGACAAATGTAGTGATTCGCAGTTGTCGCTTAATATACCTCATCATTACTACTGCCAAAGAGAGTAATAATTCTAGTTTTGACAGCTTTAAAACTTCCTTTCTAGCTCTAAATTCTTCCCGCAATGCTAATTTTACATCTGAGGAGCGACCACCCAGTAAAAATTCAGCAGTGGCATAATCAAATTGTTTAGGTTTTGATAATTGAGTGAACCTGAGCCAAAGATGGTAATCCATAGCACATTTATAATTATTGTCAAACCCATTTACTTCTTCTATCAAAGCTCGTTCAGAAAAAACAGTCGAATGGGGAATCGTATTTACTATGTGAAGTAGTTTTTGACTAAATTTAGGAGGACAGAAGCAACCCACTATAGTATCGTCTGTATGACTTCTCAATAGTTGATTACCGAAACACCATCGCCAGCCTTCTGAATTATAAGATGAAACCACTGACGACAGGGTTGTGTCAGCAGCAAATTTATCCCCTGCATGTAAGTGATTAATTAGAATTCCTGTCGCCAAACTTATCCCTTTATTCATAGCGTCAGAAATTCCTGCATCTGGTTCGCTTACCCAATAATCAATCACTTCCTCATACTTGCGTATAATATCAACTGTACCGTCCGTGGAACCTCCGTCTATGATGATATATTCCACGTTATCATAAGTCTGGCTAATGATACTCTGAATTGTCTGCTCTAAGTGCTTTTCTCCATTAAAAACTACAGTTATAATAGTAACTAGAGGAACCAGTAAATTGCCAGACAAATCACTCTCTTCATCATAAGACTTTTTGAAATATCCCTTAGTTCTCAATCCACCTTCTCCTCTTCGTTCTGGATTTGGTGGTAAAAACAAAACAGACTGTACTTTTGACGAGGGATCGTTAGTTATGACTGGTTTCTCCTGCGTCACCAGGCGAGTAGTAGAAAAATTGGGGTCTAGCGTAATTGCGTCTTTGTCTTGATTGACTGGGGGAAGCGTCATAATTGTGATTTAGCAGCAGCTTTCGGGGATTGTAACTCACTCCAACACCTCTGTCAAGGATGGTAGAAAGAGGTGATCGACAAACTCATCAATAAACTCGTCAATTGAATTGGCAGCCAGCGCCACAGCCATTGCTTCTTAGTAATTGTTCTACAAACAGAATATCATTGGCTTGCAGGGATTCAAAAACGGACAAATCTACGGATTCTACTTTCTGGGTAAGCAAACTAAATTCTAGAAAATCTTTACTAACATTAGCAAAGTCGGCTCTTCTGGTTTCTGTGTGGAAACTAGGTCTATACTGATAGTTTATTCCGCAAAATAGTCCTAAAAGTTTTGCCCAATAAGCACTTCAGGATTC